>NZ_JBAFWT010000044.1:0-31180 GCF_043195195.1 Roseixanthobacter psychrophilus | reverse complement strand
CTTCCTTCGGCGGTAAGGAGGGTGGAGGCCCTCCAGGAGCACCCCTCTGAGAGCCCAACTCGAAAAGAGTTTAGCGGTTTCAGTCGGTTGTGATTCCGTCAGGTTGCGAGACTTGATGGAGGCCACGATGTCCTGGACTGAAACCGCTCGGCGTGATCATGTCCGCTGAGGGCTGCGCTATTCAAGGGATCTGACCGATCGGGAGTGGGCGCTGATTTCGCCATTCCTGCCCGAGCCGAGGCCCCTTGGTCGCCCCCGAACGACAGACCTTCGCGAGGTCGTGAACGGGATCTTGTATCTGGCGTCGAGCGGCTGCCCGTGGTCCCTGCTGCCCAGGGACTTCTCGCCCTTCACGACCGTCCAGCGCTACTTTTACGATTGGCGCAACCGTGGGGTTCTGAAGACGATCAGCCACCATCTCGTCACGGCGGCGCGTGAACTCGAAGGCCGGGAGGCGAGCCCAACGGCCGGCATCGTTGACGGCCAGAGCGTCAAGACCACCGAAAGCGGCGGTGTTCGCGGCTTCGACGCCGGCAAGAAGATCAAGGGCCGCAAGCGCCACATCGTCACCGACACACTCGGCCATCTGGTCGGGCTCGTCGTCCACGGCGCCGATATCCAGGATCGAGACGGGGCCGCCGAGGTCCTGAGTTCGATCCGCCATCGCTATCCCTGGCTGCGTCATGTCTTCGCCGATGGCGGCTATGGCGGCGACAAACTGAAGGGGCGCTTGACCAAGGTCGGCCAATGGACCCTTCAGATCATCAAGCGCTCCGATCGCGCCACCGGCTTCGAGGTTTTGCCGCGGCGCTGGGTCGTTGATCGCACCTTCGCATGGCTCGGACGCTGCCGAAGGCTCGCCAAGGACTACGAAAAAACCATCGCCAGTGCTGAGGCGCGGATCTTCGTCGCAAATCTCCGTATCCTCACAAGGCGCGTCGCAAGGTACTGCTATCCTTCATAGAGTTCTGAGTCGGGAACTGAGGGTTCGTGAGCCTTCTCTGTATCTGTTCTTCGCGCTGTACCGCATGGAGCCGGAAAGTAGGCTCGCATATAGTCCGGTGGGCGATGGCGACTTACGTCACTCCGCTTGAGGCGCAATTCACACGGGCGATTGACCGCCCGTGGATGGCCTACGTCGCCATCGTCCTCGACGACACCAGCCTGCCCGAAAAAGGGCAGCCATTCGGTGGGGCAACGGTATTTTCAAACGGGAGAGGTTGGTGCGCTTTTGCGGAGAATGGTGTTGAGGATAACGAGGAACTGATCCCAAGCTTTGATGGTGCAGTCTTTTCGCAGGAATGGAAGGATGCGCTATGGGCCAGGTTCTCCATGGGTGCGCCACGACGACAGAGGCGGTCCGTCGAGCGATACCGCATAGTCATGTCTGGACGACGCCCGCTGATCAAGGGTTTGATTCCTGCAATGGGCGATCGCGGGTGCGGTAATGTCTCCGGCCTGTTGATGCAGTCTTATGACCGCTGGCCCCGATGGTGTCCGCTGATCTGTTGGCTTGATCCAGAGAGCGAGCTCGAGGTTCCCGTCGTCCTGGGACTGCGCCTGTTCCTGCCGGAGAGCTGGACCAACGATGTTGAACGCATGGTCGCCGCGGCGTGCCGGAGCTTTTCTAGGCGCCGCGCTCCAAGCCCGGGGGCGCCCTTCAGGAGATCGACCGGTCATGGCGCAAGGCGTGCGCTTCGGCCTGGTGCTGGCCGATGCCGGCTAAGACCTGTCCGCGTCCTTCCGACAGGGCCTGAGCGCCCGCGGCCTCGCCTGGGCCGTGGGCATCCCGAATCACCAGAAGGTCTATGGCGCCGATGTCGCGCTCGTCTTCCCCGTCGCCGGGCGCGGCCGGCCCCGCAAGAACCAGATCCCCGACCAGCTTTCCGTGCCCGCCGAGGCGGTGCTGGCCCGAGCCCGATGGCGCAAGGGCTCCTGGCGGCGGGCACCAAGGGACCCTTGAGTGCGCGCTTTGCCGCCTGCCGCATCCGCATCGCCGATGCGGGGTGACCTCGCAGACGGCGCGCGTCGGCTTCAACTACAAGTTCTAGGGGCTTCTCGGGGAAAAGGGCCCGGTCCCGTCAGGCCTGCCCCGCCTTGTCGGGCCCCGCCCTGAGCGGCACCGGCTGCGCCGTGCCCTGCCCGTCGCGCACGGCGAAGTGATAGCGTCCGACCGCGTCCCGCGTCACTTCATAGGTCAGGCGGGAGGCGATGCGGTTGTCCGCGTCGAAGGTGAGCACCCGCGGGCGTAGTGCCACGATCTCCTCTTCCGGCACGTAGACCGAGTTGCAGATGATCACTTGGTCGCCGGGCTGGCAGGTGCGCGCGGCGGCGCCGTTGAGGATGCAGCAGCGCGAGCCGCGTTCGCCGAGAATCACGTAGGTGGAGATGCGGGCGCCGGAATTGCGGTTCCAGATCTCCACGAACTCGAGCGGGAGGATTCCCGCCTCCTCGCAATGGTCGGGATCCAGCGTGATGGAGCCGTGATAGTTGAGTTCGGCCCCGGTCACGGTGATGCCGTGCAGCTTGCCGGCGACGATCTTGCGCATGGGCGCGCCCCACTCCCGGTTTGGAAAAAGCGCGCTGTGATAGACCCTCGCGTCGGCCAGGGAAAGCCCTGCCGCAGGCGGCCGACCTCTGCCCCTTAACAAGCCGATGCAATTCTTGAACGCTGCGAGTGCGTGCAATTAATGCCGCTCCTCGCCTTTTGACTATGAACATGGTGGGAGCCCGCTTCGGTAACGACAGATGAGGGCTGATTCCGTTGAAAAAGTCGGCGTTGCTGCGGGGGCGAAGTCCTGATTCAGTCGTCCTTGTGATGGGGGGGCAGGCCGATGATGGGTGAGCGGACGGTGATGCAGGAGGAGCTGTTCTACGAGTTCAGCCTCGAACGCCACGTTCCCGCAGGCCACCTCGTGCGGGCTCTCGACCGGTTCGTGGGCCTCGCCGGCATCCGGGCACATCTGAAGCCCTTCTACAGTGAGACCCGATGCCACAGAGCATGAGGCGGTCACCGACCCGTTCTGGCCGCTGAAACAACTTGGGGCGCCAAACTGGGCGATCCCTTTCAATCACCCACTTGGGAAGCGAGTTAGCCCGCCGGTCCGGGGCGAGTTTTGGCCCAGCCTGGGGTCTCCACATAGAAGGGGTCGGCCAAGACGGCGGGCTGGACCGCAGGGGGAAAGCTTTCCCCCTTATGCTTCCAGAGGGCGACCCATGCTCTTCCAATCAGCGGGCCATTGACTTCCAATCAGCCGGTATCAATAGTCCCGGTTGTCCGGAATTCGGGGATGGCATGTTCGAGCGGTTTGTAGAGCGGAGGGTGGAGGAAGCCCTTTCGGATACCCCGGTGGTGCTGATCGTGGGACGGCGACGGGCCGGCAAGACTACACTCGTCCGAAAGATGGGGGAAGCCGGCCGGACCTATATCACGCTCGACGATCAGACGGTCCTTGAGGCGGCCCAGTCCGATCCGGCCGGATTCATCCGGGGCTTGGACCGGGCCATCATCGACGAGATCCAGCGCGTGCCCGACCTCCTGCTGGCGATCAAGAAGACCGTCGACGAGGATTATCGGCCGGGTCGCTTTCTGCTCACCGGCTCGGCAAATGTGCTGACCCTGCCGCGGATCTCCGACAGCTTGGCTGGGCGGATGGCCGCCGCCCGCGACCGGGGCTGCCACCTGGAGATCAATGCCGAACCCGACCGCCTCGACCTCGACGACGTCCATGCCTTCGCCGCGCGGGAGGCGGGCGTGAAGCTCGCCGTCTCCACCGACGCCCACACCCGGGAAGCCTTCGGCCTCATGCGCTTCGGCATCGACCAGGCCAGGCGCGGCTGGCTCGGGCCGGCGGACACGTCATCAACACCCGCCTCCTGGCGGAGCTGCGGAAGCTCCTGAAGCGATGACGGCGGGCCCGTTGCGGGATGTGCTGCGGGACCTGCCGAGACCGACCTGCCCTCACGGGCAGGGCAGGCCCATCTCGCGGGCGATGGCGCGCAGTTGGATCTCCCAGCTGCCCACCGTCACCGGTGCCACCAAGGCGTCGAGGGCAAGGCGCATGACCGGCAGCTCCTCCGTGAGGCCCCAGCCGCCGCCCACATGCAGCGCCGCCTGGGTCACCCGCACCACCGCCTGTGTGGCGAACAGCTTGGCGGACGAGACGTCGAGGATGATGTCCTTCAGGGGCAGGTCGGAATCGAAGCGCTCGGCGGCCTGGTAGGTGAGGTGACGGGTCGCCTCCACGTCCACGTGGCACTGGGCGAGCTGGAAGGCGATGGACTGGTTGGCCGCCAGCGGCCGGCCGAACTGGTGGCGGGTCAAGGCATAGTCCCGCGCCCAGGCGAGCGCGGTCTGCATGTGGCCGAGCCAGCGCGCCGCCACCATGATGCGCTCGCGGTTGAACCCCGCCATGATCTCCCGGAAGCCGGCGTCGAGCCGCCGCCGCTCGGGCACGCGCACATTGTCGAACTGCACCCGGTAGGTGGGCGCGGGACGGTTCACATAGGTCTCGATCTGGCTGCAGGTGACGCCGAGGCTCGCCCGGTCGATGGCGAAGAACTGCATGCCGTGGCGGCCCCTGGCCGGGTCGGTCTGGGCCAGGGTGACGAGCACGTCGCAGTCGCCACCCAGGGTGATGAAGGATTTCAGCCCGTCCACCACCCAGTCGTCGCCGTCGCGGCGGGCGGTGGTCTTCACGTTCTGCACGTCGTTACCGGCCTCCGGCTCGGTCACGGTAATGGCCACCAGGCAGTCACCCGCGATCACCCGCGCGGCGATCTCGCGCTGCTCGGGCGAGCCGTAATCGTAGAGGATGGAGCCTGCCACGTTCTGCACCAGGATGGACACCGCGAGGTTGGCGTTCACCTTGGCGGTCTCCTCCATGGCGATGGCCTCCTCATAGGCGCCGAGCCCGGAGCCGCCCACGTCGGGCGAGGCGGTGATGCCGATCAGCCCGGCCCGGGCGGCGGCCACGTAGAAATCGCGGGGGAAGGTCTTGTCGCGGTCCGCCGCCTGCCAGCGGGGCGCGGCCTCCGCCTTGGCGAAGCGGGCGCACATGTCCCGGAACAGGGTGCGGTCCACGGTGTTCGCGGGGCGGCGGTCCTTGGCGTCGGTCATCGGTCGGTCCCTGGGCGTTTTATTGGGGAGGGCACAGCCGCGCGGAACACGGCTGTCTCACCCGCCGATGTTGACACGACCGGCCGAAGGCGCCAATTTGTATTTCGAAAGAAGAATGTAATTCTAATTATAGAATATTATGCGTAATCGGAACCCAGCTCCGCCACCCCCACCGAGGGGCCGGGGCGCGAGAGGGCCGGGGCGCAAGGGAGGAAGAGCCGGATGGACTTTGCGTTTTCCGCGCAGCACGAGCAGGTGCGCGAGACCGTTGCGCGTTTTGCCGCCGAGCAGCTCGCCCCGCTGGTTCCGGCGGCCGAGGAAGGCGAGGTGTTTCCCCGCGGCCTGTTCCGCCAGTGGGCGGAGCTGGGCCTTTTAGGCGTGCGCTATCCGGAAGCGGACGGCGGCGCCGGGTTCGACAAGATCTCCGACTGCATCGTGCGCGAGGAGATGAGCCGGGTGTGCCAGGCCTTCTCCTCCTCCTGGTCGGCCCACACCCATCTCGCGCTCTGGCCCATCTGGCGGGCCGGGACCGCCGAGCAGAAGGCGCGCTACTTCGCCCCCGGCCTTGCCGGCGAGAAGATCGGCGGCTTCGGCCTCTCCGAACCCGACGGCGGCTCCGACGTGCGCAGCATGAAGACCCGCGCGGAGAAAATGGAGGGCGGCTGGCGGCTCAACGGCGCCAAGCTCTACATCACCAACGCGCCGATCGCCGACTTCCTGGTGGTGGCGGCCCGCACCAAGCCCGAGCCGACCGCAGACGCCATCAGCCTGTTCATCGTGGACCTGCCCGATGCCGGCTTCGACATCCACAAGCTGAAGAAGGACGGCATCCGCGCCTCCGAGACCGGCCTCATCCATATCGCCGACGCCTTCGTGCCCGACGAGGCGCTCCTGGGCGGCACCGTGGGCACCTACGGCATCGTGCTGGAATCCCTCTCGGAGAACCGGGTGGGGGTCGCCGCCAACTGCCTCGGCATGGCCCGCGGCGCGTTCGACGCGGCGCTCTCCTTCGCCTCCACCCGCATGGTGCGCGGCAAGCCGGTCCTCAACTACCAGGCCATAGCCCACAAGCTCGCGGACATGGCCGCCGACATCGAGGCGGCCAAGTGGATGGTCTATTACGGCGCCTGGCGGGTGGACCAGGGCACCATCGACGCGGTCACCGCCTCCAAGGTGAAGCTGGTGGCCAGCGAGACCGCCGTGCGGGTGACCGAGCAGGCGGTGCGCATCCTCGGCGGCGCCGGCATCATGCAGGAATATCCCGTCGCCCGCTTCCACCGGGACTCCCTAGTCTATGTGATCGGGGAAGGCACCTCGGAAATCCAGCGCAACATCATCTCGCGCGACCTGGGAGCCCGACTGTGACGGCCTATTCCACCCTGACGTTTTCGGTGGAGAACGACATCGCGCGCCTCGTGCTGAACCGGCCCGACCAGCGCAACGCCCTCGACCTGGACATGCGCCGGGAGATCGAGGCGGTGCTCAGGACCCTGCGCGAAGAGCGCAACGCCAAGGCGCTGGTCATCGCCGGCTCCGGCGGCTCGTTCTGCGCCGGCGGCGACCTGAAGTCCCTGTCCGCCGGCCGCCGCCCCGCGCCGGTCAACCGCGAGCGCATCCGACGGCTCCATACCTGGTTCGATGAACTGCTCGACCTGGAGATGCCCGTGGTGGCGGTGGTGGACGGCCCGGCCTTCGGCGCCGGCTTCAACCTCGCGCTCGCCGCCGACTTTATCCTGGCGACACCGCGCGCCCAGTTCTGCGCGGTGTTCGTGCGCATCGGCCTCGTGCCCGACCTCGGCGGCCTTCAACTGCTGCCCCGCATCGTCGGCCTCCAGCGCGCCAAGGAGCTGATCTTTTCCGGCCGTGTCCTCGGCGCGGAGGAGGCGAAGGGCCTCGGCATCGTCCATGACATCCTGCCGGAGGGCGACGCCCTCGCCGCCGGCATCGCCTTTGCCGAGCGGTTCCGCCATGCGCCCACGGACGCCATCGGCATGGCCAAGACCGTGCTGAACCAGGCCTTCAACCTCGACCGCCACGCTCTGGCGGAGCTGGAGGCCTACGCCCAGGCGGTGGCGCTGGAGACCCCCTACCACCACGAAGCCGTCGCCGACTTCCTCGCCAGGAAGCCCCTGGGGTTCGTCTGGGAGCGGTTCCAGCCCAAGGGGGACAAATAGCATGGCGAAAGCGGTCATCACCGGCGCCGCCGACACCGCCGTGGGGCGGCTCGAAGGCTCCACTTCCCTCGGCCTCCAGGCCGAGGCCGCCCGCGCCGCGGTGACGGATGCCGGCCTGTCGCTGGGCGACATCGACGGCGTGCTCGCCGCCTATTCCTTCACCGCCCCCCATCTGATGCTGTCATCGGTGGTGAGCGAGTTCCTCGGCATCACGCCGTCCTATTCGGTGGCCGTGCAGGCCGGCGGAGCCACCGCTTGCGCCCAGGTGATGCACGCCGCGGCGCTGGTGGCGGCGGGCCTCTGCCGCCACGTGCTCTGCGTGTGCGGCGACAACCGCCTGACCGGCATGACCCGCGACCAAGCGGTGGCGGCGCTCGCCGAGGTGGGCCATGCCGAGTTCGAGCGGCCCTACGGCATCGGCGTGCCGCCGGCCTACGCCCTGGTGGCGCAGCGCTACATGCGCGAGTACGGCGTGACCGGAGAGCACCTCGCCGGCGTGGCGGTGGCCCACCGCACCCATGCCATGCGCAATCCCAAGGCGCAGATGCGCACGCCCATCACGCTCGACGACGTGGCCAATTCCAAGCTCATCGCCACACCGCTGCGCCTGCTGGACTGCTGCCTGATCTCCGACGGCGCCGCCGCCGTGGTGGTGAGCGCGGCCGACGCCGCCCGCAACACCGCCCGGCACGGCATCGACGTGCTCGGCACCGGGCAGATGAACACCCACGAGCACATCGTCGCGGCCCCCTCCCTCACGGATTTCGGCTGCAAGCAGTCCGCCGCCCAGGCCTTCGCCCGCGCCGGCGTGACCGCCCGGGACATCGACGTGGCGGAGATCTACGACAGCTTCACCATCACCCTGCTGGTGGAGCTGGAATCCATCGGCTTCTTCGCCCGCGGCGAGGCCGGCCCGGCCATCCTGGGCGGCGCCCTCGACCTTGCCGGCGCCCTGCCCTGCAACACCCATGGCGGCCTGCTCTCCTACGCCCATTCGGGCGCGGCGGGCGGCATGTTCCACGTGGTGGAGGCGGTGCGCCAGCTCCGCCGCGAGGCGGAAGGCCGGCAGGTGGCCGACCCGGAGCTCGCCTTCGTGCACGGCGATGGCGGCATCCTCTCCGCCCATTGCTCGCTCGTTCTCGGGAGGTCGTGAATGTCCGACGCCAATTCCCTTCCGAAACCCCTGCCGAAGCCGAATTCCGTCACCGCGCCGTTCTGGGAGGCCTGCGCCGCCGGGCGCTTCACCTTCCAGCATTGCTGCGCCTGCGGCCACGGCCAGTTCCCGCCGCGGGTCTCCTGCACCGCCTGCCACGACACCGCGCTCGACTGGCGGACGGCGAGCGGGCGCGGCACGGTTTATTCCGCCACGGTGGTGCACCGCGCGCCCATCGAGGCGTTCAAGGCTGACGTTCCCTATGTGCTCGCCATCGTCGAGCTGGAGGAGGGCGTGCGCGCCATGATGAACGTGCGCACCGACGACCCGGAGGCGGTCACCATCGGCCTTCCCGTGGAGATCTTCTTCGAGCCCGCGGCCGACGGCCCGCCGCTGCCCCAGGCACGGCCTCTCGCGCAGCCCTTTGCGCGGCCGCTCGCCGGGACGGAGGCCTGAGCCATGTTCCTGTTCGACACCTTCGAGCCCGGCGCGGTGATCGGCACCCGCAGCCTCACCCTGACCCGCGATCTGGTGGAGCGCTGGCTGACCCTCTTCCCGGACGACCGCGGCGGGGAGAAGATGCCCCCCGGCATGACGGCGGCGGTGTTCATCCGCGCCTATTCGGACCTGCTCCAGCCGCGCCCGCCGGGCAACATCCACGGCGCGCAGGTCTTCGAGGTGACCCGCCTGCCCGCCGTCGGCGATGCCATGGAGACGACGCTCTCCTGCCGCGACAAAGAGCTGCGCGGCGACCGCCGCTGGGTGCGGTTCGCGACGGAAACCCGGAGCGCCGACGGGGAGACGCTCTTCACTGGCCTCATGACCACCCTGTGGGCGAAATGACCATGACCGACCGCGTCGCCGAGCTCGTCACCGTATCGAAGCGCGTGGACCGCAACGCGATCCGCCTCTATGCGGAGATCACCGACGACTTCAACCCGATCCACGTGGACCCCGACTTCGCGGCCCGCACCGCCATGGGCGGCATCATCGCCCATGGCATGCTGTCGCTGAACCTGATCTGGCAAGCGCTCGGCGCCACCTATGGCCGGCAGGCGGCCGAGGGCGCGCGGTTGGAGGTGCGGTTCGTGCGGCCGGTGCGGGAGGACGACGTGGTCTCCGCCTCCGGCCGGCTCGTGCCGGGCTCGGGCGCCGCCTACGACGTGACCGTCGCCAACCAGAAGGGCGAGGCCGTCATCACCGGAACGCTGTCGCTCGCGACCTGAGCGGAACCTTCGGCGGAAGACCGGGACCAACCCGGCCCATGCGCCGAATACGAGGAGGAGGAAACGCCATGATCAAGGGATTGCGACATGTGAAGGCCGCCGGGCTCGCCGCGCTGGTGGTCCTTTCCGCCCTGCCCGCCGTCGCCCCCGCCTTCGCCGGCGACGTGAAGGTGGGCGTGCTGGTGCCCCGCACCGGCCGCTATGCCGAAAGCGGCCTCAGCGTGCTGCGCGGCGTCGAGATGGTGGTCAAGGACGTCAATGCCGCCGGCGGCATCAAGAGTCTGGGCGGCGCCAAGATCGACCTCGTGGTGGCGGACAACGGCTCGGAGGCCGCCAAGACCTCCCTGGAGGCCCGCCGCCTGATGTCCGAGGACAAGGTAGCCTTCATCGTCGGCCCCTATTCGACGCCGGAGGCCCAGGCCTTCATGCCGGTGGCCGACCGCTACCAGACCGGCGGCCTCGGCCTGCAGACCACCATCGTGCCGACGACGCCCTATTTCTCCACCATCTCCATCAGCGCCGAGGGCTTCGGCAAGGGCTATGCCGACCTGGTGCAGTGGCTGCGCAAGCAGGGCGCCAAGATCGACACGGCGGCCATCACCTACGCCAACAACGACTACGGCCAGGTGGTGGCCAAGACCGCTGCCGCCGCGCTCGCCGCCCAGGGCGTGAAGGTGCTGGACTCGATCCCCGTCGAGCCCACCGTCAAGGACATGACACCCATCGTCCTCAAGGTGAAGAACCTCACCCCGGACGCGGTGATCTCGGTGGTTTATTTCCAGGACGGCGTGCTGCTGCACAAGGCGCGCTTCAACCTCGGCTATGACGATCCCATCTGGATCGGCGGCTCGGCCGGCTTCAGCGACGACAAGCTCTGGACCACGCTCGGGCCGGAAGTGGCGGAGAAGACCCTCACCAAGTCGTTCGGCCTCGCCTTCTATTCCGAGGACGGCAACCTGCCGGGCCTGAAGCAGGCGCTGGCGCAGGGCAAGGCGGCCTATCCCGACAAGATCCTCGACCAGAGCTTCATGTTCGGCGTGCAGGCCGCCCGCATGCTGGTGCGCGCCCTGGAGAACGCCGGCTCCGACGACCCGGTGAAGGTCAACGCCGCCTTCCGCGCCCTGAAGTTCAAGGCCGGCGCGCCGGAGATCGTGCTGCCCATCATTCCCGGCGACATGAGCTACGACGCCGACGGCATGCTGGCCGGCACCAGCCCCATCTTCGTCCAGTGGAAGGACGGGCGGAAGCAGATCGTCTACCCGGAGGCGGTCGCCTCGGCGAAGGCCATCGTCAAGGGCGCCAAATAGTGCGCCCCGCTTCGCCCCCGCAGCCGAAGGCGCCTCGATCATGACCCAACCGCCCGCCCCCCCGGCCCCGGGGGACGCCGACATTCTCCTCTCCGCCACCGACGTGGCCGTGCGCTTCGGCGGCCTCAAGGCGGTGGACGGGGTGTCGCTCGATGTCCGCCGCGGCGAGATCGTGGGGCTCATCGGCCCCAACGGCGCCGGAAAGACCACCTTCTTCCAGGCCCTGTCCGGCTTCGTGCGGCCCACCTCCGGCGCGGTGCGCTTCGCCGGCCGCCGGATCGACCGGCTGTCGCCGGAGGACATCTGCCGGCTCGGCCTCACCCGCACCTTCCAGATCGTGGAGGTGTTCCCGAGCCTCACGGTGCGCGAGACGCTCACCGCCGCGGCCCTGGTGCGCCTGCCGCTCGCCGCCGCGCGGGTGGCGGCGGAGGAGGCGGCCGCCCAGGTGCGCCTGTCCGCCAAGCTCGACCTCACCTGCCGCCAGCTCACCCTGCCCGACCAGAAGGCCCTGGAGATCGGCAAGGCGGTGGCAACGGGGCCGCAGATGATCCTGCTGGACGAGGTGATGGCCGGCCTCAGGCCCAGCGAGGCCGACGAGGTGGTCGGGCTGATCCGCGAGCTGCGCGGGCGCGGCATCACCTTCGTGGTGGTGGAGCACATCATGGACGTGATCATGCGCCTGTCCGACCGGATCGTGGTGATCGGCGCCGGGCGCAAGATCGACGAGGGCGCGCCCAGGGACGTGGTGCGTAATCCCAAGGTGATCGAGATCTATCTCGGCGAGGAGTTCGAACTTGCTTGAGGTTTCCGGCCTCGTCGCGGGCTATGGCCGCATCACGATCCTGCGGGAGGTGGAGCTCTCCGTCGCCGAGGGCGAGCTGGTCGCCCTGGTGGGCGTCAACGGCTCCGGCAAGACCACCCTCATGAAGACCATCGCCGGCCTCATCGCGCCCGGTGCCGGCCAGGTGCGCTTCGAGGCCGCCGAGCTGGCGGGCCGCGGCGCCGAGCGGGCGGTTCAGGCCGGCATCGTGCTGGTGCCCGAGGGGCGCATGGTGTTCCCGCGCATGAGCGTGTGGGAGAACCTGATGCTGGGCGGGGTGCATCCGCGCCCCCGCCCGGGGCGGGCCGAGAGCCTGGAGCGGGTGTTCGACCTGTTCCCCCGCCTCGCCGAGCGGCGCGACCAGAAGGCCGCCACCATGTCCGGCGGCGAGCAGCAGATGCTCGCCATCGGCCGCGGCCTCATGGCGAAGCCGAAGCTCCTGATCCTCGACGAGCCCTCCCTCGGCCTCTCGCCTTTGATGGTGCAGGAGACCTACGCGGCGCTGAGGCGCCTCAACCGGGAGGGCCTCACCATCCTCCTGGCGGAGCAGAACGTGAAGCTCTCGCTCGCCGTCTCCACCCGCGGCTACGTCATCGAGAACGGCCGCATCGTGCTGAAGGGGGCGTCGGAGGCCCTCGCCCGCGATCCGGCGACCCGCCAAGCCTATCTCGGACACCTGTGAGGACCCGATGTCGCTCGACGTGCTCTTGCAGGCGACGGTTCAAGGATTGCAGATGGGAGCGATCTACGCGCTGATCGCCCTCTCCCTGACGCTGATCTTCAGCGTCGGCGGCCTCCTGAACTTCGCCCACGGCGATTTCCTGGCGCTGGCCATGTACGGCGCCTTCGCCCTCTACCAGGCGTTCCACATGGACGCCTACTGGGCTGCGCCCCTTTTGTTCTTCGTCTTCTTCGCCCTCGGCATGCTGCTGTTCCGCCGGCTGGTCCAGCCGGTGCTGGAGGCGGGCGTGCTGGCGGGCGCCCAGCTCACCCTCGGCCTCGTCTTCGTGCAGGAGAGCGCCCTGCTCGCCGTGTTCGGCGGCGACTACCTCACCGTGCCCACGGTGCTCTCCAACAAGAATCTGGTGCTGCCGCCTTTGGTGATGCCCTGGACCCTTCTAGTGGGCGCAGCGCTGGCGGCGGTGCTCTCGGTGACGCTCTATGGCGTGCTGATGCGCACCGATTTCGGCCGGCAGGTGCGCGCCATCACCCAGAACCGCGACGCAGCGGCGCTCATGGGCATCCGCATCCAGAGGGTGCAGGCCATCGCTTTCGGGGTGGGCATCGGGCTCCTCGGCCTCACCGGGCCGGTGGTGGTGGCCCAGTTCACCCTGTCGCCCACCATGGGGCTCGACCTCACCTTGGTGGCGCTCATCGTCATGGTGATCGGCGGCATCGGCAACTTCCTCGGCTCCATGGTGGGCGGGCTCATCATCGGGGTCGCCGAGAGCGTCGGCAGCCTGCTCTACGGCGGCACGGTGGGGGCCATGATCCCCTACGCCATCCTCGTCTTCGTGCTGCTGTTCCGCCCGCACGGCCTGCTGGGAGAGCACTGATGTCCAAGCAATCCCTCCGGGCAGCCTGGCCGTGGCTCGCCTTCGTCGTGGTCGCCCTGGTGCCGCTGGCCCTGTCGTCGAGCTGGGTCAACGTCGCCATCATGACCATGCTGTTCGTCTACTTCTGCATCGCCTGGAACATCGTGGGCGGCATCGCCGGCCAGTTCTGCATCGGCCACAGCCTGTTCCTGGCGGCCGGGGCCTACACCTCCACCCTGCTCGCCATCCATTTCGGCCTCACGCCGTGGGTGGGTATGTTCGCCGGGGCGGCGGTGGCGGCGGTGATGGGCGTGTTCATCGCATGGCTGTCGTTCCGCTACGCGCTGCCGCCTTTGTCCTTCGCCCTCGCCACCATCGCCCTCGCCATGCTGGGCTATCTGGCGCTGTCCTCCACGGACTTCTTCGGCGCCAGCCGCGGGCTCACTTTGCCCATGCGGGGAACGCCGGCGGCCTACCAGTTCCGCAACGATTCCAGCTACTATATCGTCATCCTGGTCCATGTGGCGGTGGCGCTGGGGCTCACCATCTGGCTCTACGGCACCCGCGTCGGGCTCTATCTGCGGGCGCTGCGCGACAATGAGCGGGCGGCGCGGGCGATCGGCATTCCGGTGCTGAAGTACAAGATGCTCGCCATGGGCCTCAGCGGCGCCCTGATGGCGTTCGGCGGCACCTTCTACGCGCAGTATCTCCAGTATGTGGAGCCCCGCACCTTCGCCAACATCAACATCGTCATCGAGATCATCCTGTTCACCGTGGTCGGCAGCGTGGGTACCGTGTGGGGCCCCGTAGTGGGGCCGCTGCTGCTGGTGCCGGCGGGCGAATGGCTGCGCCACGCCTTCGGCGGCAGCGTGCCGGGCATCCATCTGCTGATCTACGGCGTGCTGCTGGTGGTCGTTATCCGCTTCGCCCCCGACGGCCTGCTCGGCGCGCTCGCCCGCGCCCGGCAGGCGCTCAGGGCCAGACGCGCGGAAAAGGAGAGCTCGGCGCAATGACGTCACCCAAGGACAAGATCGCCCGCCTGATGGCGGCCCGCCGGGTCGCCGTGGTGGGCGCCTCCAACGATCCCGCCAAGCTCACCGGCCGGCCCATCGCCTACATGCTGCGGCGCGACTTTTCCGGCGAGATCGTGCCGGTGAACCCCAGCCGCACCGAGGTGCAAGGGCTCAAGGCCTATCCCTCCCTCGCCGCCCTCGACCGGCCCGTGGACCTCGCCATCATCGGCACCGCGGCGACCCAGGTGGAGGCGGTGATCGCCGAGGGCGTCGCCGCTGGCATCCGCTCCTATGTCGTGCTCAGCTCCGGCTTCTCCGAGCACGACGCGGAGGGGGCCCGCCTCCAGGCCCGCCTGACCGCGCTGGCCGACGAACACGACGTGGGCATCGTCGGGCCCAACTGCCTTGGCGTCATCAATGCCGAGACCGGCCTCATCGCCTCCTTCACCACCGCCATGGAGGAGAATGCCCTGGTGCCCGGCGGCTTCGGCTTCGTCAGCCAGAGCGGGGCGCTCGGGGCCTACTGGCTCGACCTCGTGCTCCAGGCCGGTCTCGGGGTGAGCCGCTGGGTGACCACCGGCAACGAGTGCGACATCGACCTTGCCGCCGGCATCGGCATGCTGGTGGACGATCCCGGCACCAAGGTGATCGGCGCCTATGTGGAGGACGTGAAGCACGGCGCGGCGTTCCGCGCGGCCCTCGTGGCGGCGGCGCGGGCCGGCAAGCCGGTGTTCCTCATCAAGGCGGGCCGCTCCTCGGCGGGGGCGGTGGCCGCCGCCTCCCACACCGGCGCCATCGCCGGGGAGGACCGGGTCTACGACGCCTTCTTCGCCCAGTTCGGCGCGGTGCGCGTCGCCTCCGTCACCGCGCTGATCGAGGCGGCCAAGCTCGTGCTCCACGGCGCGGTGCCGGCGGGCGAGCGTGTCGGCGTGCTCTCCGTGTCCGGGGGCGCCGGGGTGATGCTGGCGGACGCCATCGAGGAATCCGGCCTCGCCTTCCCCCGCCTCGCGCCGGAGACGGCCCAGGCGCTGGCCGGCGTGCTGCCCGGCTATTCCAAGCCGCAGAACCCCCTCGACCTCACCGCCAACGTGCTCTCCGACACGGGCATGTTCCGCAAGACCCTGGCGGTGATGGGCGCCGCGCCGGAGGTGGACGCCTGCGTGCTGTTCATCGGCCTCATGCACTCCATCGCCGACGTGCTGGCCGAAACCATCCTCGCGGCGCGCACCGAAAGTGGGAAGCCCTTCGTGGTGGTGTGGATCGGCGCGCCGCGGCCGGTGGTGGCGCGGCTCGAGGCGGCGGGCATCCCGGTCTATGGCGACATCCCGGCAGCAGTGACGGCCCTCGCCCACGTGATGCACGGCGCCAAGGCTCAGGCCCGCGCGGCGGGCCTCGCCGACGCCACCCCCGGCGCCGCGCCGGTCGCCGCGGCGCGCCAGCTCACCGAATGGCGCAGCAAGGCGCGGCTTCGGGAGATGGGCGGCCTCGCATTGCCGGAAGGCGTGCTGGTGGCCACGCCGTCGGCGGTGGCCTCGGCCCTCACGGACCTGCCCGGCCCCTATGCGGCCAAGCTCCAAAGTCTGCAGATGCCGCACAAGAGCGAGCACGGCGCGGTGATCCTCGGCCTTGCCGACGCCGACGCGGCGGCGGTCGCGGTGGCCGACCTCCTGGCCCGGGGCGCGGCGGCCGGCGTTACCTGCGAGGGCGTGCTGATCGAGCGCATGGTCGGCTTCGACATGGAGCTGATCGCGGGCCTACGCCGCGACCCGGTGTTCGGCACCATGCTGGTGGTGGGCCGCGGCGGGGTGGAGGTGGAGCTCGCCCCGGACGTCGCCATGGGCTTCCTGCCCCTCGGCGCGGCGGAGATCGAGGCCATGCTCCGCGGGCTGCGCTGCGCACGGCTGTTCGACGGCTTCCGCGGCCGCCCGCCGGTGGACGTGGCGGCGCTGGCCGGCGCGCTCGCCCGCCTCGGCGAGCGCTTCCTCGCGGAGCCGCGCATCGAGGAGATCGAGATCAACCCGCTGGTGGTGCGCGGGGCGAGCGCCGTCGCCCTCGACGCGCTGGTGAAGGAGGCGTCATGACCGATGGGACCTTGGCCGGCGGCCCGGCGATGGATGGCGTCGTCACCGTCGCCGAGGCCGGCGGAGTCCGCCGCATCCGCATCGACCGGCCGGGCAAGGCGAACGCCCTCTCGGCGGCCATGATGTCGGAGCTTGCCGCCGCCATCGCCGGGCCCGGCTCCGCCACCCTTGCGGTGATCGAGGGCGCGGGACCGCGCGGCTTCTGCGCCGGCGCCGACATCGGCGAGTTCATCCGCGGCGCGGGGAACCTGGAGCGCCAGGAGGAGGGCCTTCGCGCCATCGTGGAGGCGGGCCTCGCCAGCCCGCGACCGCTCGTCGCGGCCATCCATGGGCGCACCCTCGGCGCGGGCGTGCTCATCGCCGCCCTGTGCGACGTGGTGCTGGCGGCGGACGACCTCGCCTTCGGCCTGCCGGAGATCCTCTTCAACATGTATCCGGTGCTGGTGCACGCGGTGCTGGAGGAGAAAGTCTCCCCCGCCACCGCCTTCCAGATGTGCGCCGGCGGGCGGCTCCTCAACGCCGTCGAGGCGCGCGCCCTCGGCCTTGTCACCGACATCCTGCCCGCCGCCGACTTTTCCGCCGGGATCGAGCCGCGCATCGCCTTCTACCGGGACAATGCGGAAGCCCTCGGCATCGGCCGGCGGGCCCGGCAGGTGCTCAAGCCGTCCGACCTGCCGGCCCGCATGGACCGCCTCGCCCCGCTGATGCACGAGAACTTCCAGCGCCCCGGCGTGCGCGAGACCATCGCCCGCTATCTGGGCGGCCTCGGGCGCGGCACCTAGAGCGTTTTCCGTTCGCTTTGGCTCACGGCAATCGCTCTAGAATATAGTTTTGACGCATTTTCTTCACGCGAACCGGTATCCACTTCGCTTGAAAATGCTCTAGGGTCCGAGTCCTCTCAGAGAGCCCGCCTGGAAAGCCGCCCGCCGCGGCGGGCGGCGCGCGTCACTCCGGCCGGGCGCGGGTGTCCCGCCGGCTGCGGCGGCTCGGGGCCTCCGCCTCGGTGGGGGCCGGCCCGCCGGCCCCTTCCAGGCCCAGGGCCCCGGCGGCTTCCGCAGCCACCGCCTGGAGATCGGCGGCGAGGGCGCGCACCCGGTCCGCGTCGAGATCGTTGGTGAAGGCGATGGCCGAGAGCGCCATGGTGGCGAGGCCATCGGGCCCGCACACCGGCGCGGCCACCGTGGTGAAGTTGCGGTTGTAGCGGCCGATATCGACCGCATAGCCGTCGCGGCGGGTGGCCTCCACCTCGGCCCAATACTGCTCGAAGGGGGGCGGGTCCTGCCAGCGCAGCTCCTTGAACATGGCACGGATGCGCGCCTTGGGCAGGCCGAGATGGGCTGCGAAGCAGCGTCCCAGGGCGCCGATGAGCGAAGGCAGGCGTTGGCCGACGCTCATGTGCACCCGCAGCGGCACTGGCGCCTCGGCGAGGTCCACCAGCAGCACGCGGCTCGGGCTCACCAGCCGCCAGAGGATGACGGTCGCCGAATGCGCCTCCGCCACCCGCATCAGGCGGGGATGGATGAGGCGGATATAACCGCCCTGCTGGAGCACGCCGCTCGCCAGCTCCAGGACCCCGATGCCGGGGGAATATTTCTTGGTGGCGGGATCGAACACCGCCAGGCGCTCGTGCGCCAGGGTGCGCAGCAGGTTGAAGCAGGTGCTCTGGTTGATCTTCAGGTCACGGGCGATCTGGATCACCCCCGCCGGCTCGTCCTGGGCATTGAGATACCGCAGGATCGCGATGCCCCGCACCAAAGCGGTGACGGGGGTGCTGGGCTTTTCCGGGATGTCCATTCTCTATATGATATTCTATTCTGAATGACGAATTCCTGCCAGGATAGAAGATCGCCGCGCGCCCGACAATCCGCAATCCGCGCGCGGCAGACCCCTGCCGGGCGCGGCGGACGGGCGGCAATGCCTTGCCGGATCTGAGATTTCTGCGGGAAGCGGGCAGCGGATCGCGTGACCAAGACGCGGTAGGCCAGAAAATTCGGGCGCTTGCTTGGCCCCGAACGCGCAACCGCGCCCGCGGCCCGCGCGGCGGGGCGCTCAGCGGCCGCGGGCGGCCGGCGCCGCGGCCTTGTCGCGGGACGGCGGCTCAATGAACAGGCCGCCGGCCAGGAGCTTGCCGTAGGCCGACATCACATAGTCCGGCACCACGGTCACCGCATGGTCGGCATAGGCGTAGCACTGGCTGAGATAGCCGCGGGCGCCCATGAACATGTGGACGAGGACCTCGATCTCCTCATCGGTGAAGGGCTGCACCTCGCCCCGGTCGCGGCCGCGGCGGAGCACGCGGGCATAGGCCCCGGCGATGGTCGCGATGTGCTGCCGGTAGCCGGCCGGCGCGAACAGCTCCGCCTCGTTGAGGATGCGCAGGAATTCCGGCACTTCCTTGAGATAGTCGAAGAACGCTCGAAAGCGGTCGGCTTCCCGGCCCGATTCCGGCGCGTCGTCGCGGGTGCGCTCGCGGATGAAGCGCAGCATGTCCTTGCCGATCTCCGGCAGGAGCTGGTCGAGCAGCTCCTGCCGGTTGGTGAAGTGGTTGTAGAAGGTGCCCTGGGCCACGCCCGCCTCGGTGGTGATGCGCGCCACCGAGGCCTCGGCATAGCCGAGCCGCCCCACCACCTTGCGCGCCGCCTCGAACAGCTTGTGCTTGGTGAGCTCGTTGCGCTCGGCGCGGGTGAGCTTGGTGCGGGCCTTCCCCGGGGCCGGAAGGTGGGTGGTTGTGGTCATGGGGCGATACTCACAGGGAAGGCGGCCTCGCGGGAGGCAGGATCAGGGAACGGCGCTGGTTTCGAGCTCTTCGCGAAGAACCCGCTTCAGCACCTTGCCTGAGGGGTTGCGGGGGAGTTGGTCGCGCAGGACCAGGGCTTTCGGCACCTTGAAGGCGGCCAGGCGGGCCCGGCAATGGGCCATGAGGGTGTCGAGATCAAGTTCTCCGCCATCATTCAACGATACCACGGCCACCGGCCGCTCGCCCCATTTCTCGTCCGGCACGCCGACCACCGCCGCCTCGCGCACCTGGGGCAGTTCGTAGATCACGCGCTCCACCTCGGAGGACGCGATGTTCTCGCCGCCGGAGATGATGATGTCCTTCTTGCGGTCGGTCAGGAACAGGAAGCCATCGGCATCCAGATAACCCACGTCGCCGGTGCGGAACCAGTCTCCGAAGAAGGATGCCGTGGTCTTTTTCGGGTCGCGCCAGTAACCCTGCGTCACCTTGGGGCCGCGCAGGCAGATCTCGCCGGGATGGCCGGCGGGAACCGGGGCGCCCATCGCGTCGCGGATCTCCACCTCCACATGGGCGAGGGCGCGGCCGGTGGAGCCGATCTTCTCGATCTCCCGCCCCGGCTCCATCAGGGTATCGCCGCCGCAGGTCTCGGTGAGGCCGTAGCCGTCGATGTAGCGGGCGTTGGTGAAGTAGGCCGAGAACGCGCGGATGCGCTGCTCGGGCGTGCGCTCGCCGCCGCCGATCACCCAGCGCAGGCTGGAGACGTCGTGGCGCTCGCGCCCGGGATGGCTCAGGAGCGCGCTGGTCATCACCGGGGCGAGCCAGCCGCAGTCGAGGCGCTCGGCGGCGATGGCCGAAAGCACCGCCTCCGGCTCGAAGTCGCGCAGGATGCACATCAACCCGCCCTGCCAGAGCACGGCGACGCCCGGCAGGTCGAAGGCGCCCACATGGTAGAACGGCCCCACCACCAGGATCCGGCTGTGGCGGCCGAGGTCGAGGGCCAGCACATGGTCCGAGGACTTGAAATAGAAGTTCTCGTAAGTGTGCATCACCCCCTTCGGCCGGTCGGTGGTGCCGGAGGTGTACATGAGGCGGAACAGGTCCGAGGTCCGCCGCGGCACCGCCGGCACCCGCTCCGCGCCGGGCGCGAGGCGCCGGGCGTCGGACTGGGCGGCGGCATCCACCACAACGGGGGCTGGACCGGCGGCGTTCTTCTCCAGCTCCTCGTCCACCAGCAGCAGCTTGGCGCCGGAATTCTCCACGATATAGGCCACCTCGTCGGCGGAGAGGCGGAAGTTGATGGGCAGGAACACGCCCCCCGCATGGCTGGTGGCCAGCGCCAGGTCCAGGAAGGCGGCGCTGTTCTTCATCAGCACCGCCACCACGTCGCCCGCCCCGACGCCACGCGCCTGGAGCCAGCCGGCGACGCGCTCGGCGCGGTCGATCAGCTCGCCATAGGTGATGCGCGCGCCGCGATAGAGCACCGCCTCCCGCGCGGGGTCGCACTTGGCGTGATAGGCGACGAAGCTCGTCAGGTTAATCATCCTTTTCCGTCCTCCCCTTCCCGGCCCCCACCGAGCCTTCCGGCGGGTGCGGTGCACCATTTTATGATTGATGACTCATAGTTCATTTTTGCCTTGACGTCACCGCTTCCCTTCCCCGATCTTGTGGCCACGCAGCAGGAGACTGCGACCGACGGGACCGAAACGCAGGCCGCCGACAGACGCGCGGCTCTGGCTCAGCCAGCAGGAGAGGACCATGACCGATTCCACCGGGCGCGGGATCAGCCGTCGCTCGACCCTTGCCCTCATGGGCGCGGGTGCCGTATCGCTCGCCACCCCCTGGGTCGCCCGCGCCCAGGCCAAGGCCATCCGCATCGCAATGCCCACCATCCTGTCGGGCCGCGTGGCGCAGCTCGGCCTGTCGTCGCGCAATGCGGTGATGATGGAGGTGGAGAAGGTCAACGCCGCCGGCGGCCTGGCCGGCCGGCCCATCGAGATGGTGGTGCGCGATTCCAAGGGCCAGCCCCAGGAAGCCGCCCGCGTCGCCCGCGAGCTGATCAATTCGGACGGCTGCGAGCTGATGATCGACGGCGAGGCATCGTCCGGCGCCTTCGCCGTGCACGAGGTGGCCCGCGACCTCGGATTCCTGTGCCTGCACACCAATTCCGAGACCTCCTCGCTCAGCGCCGATCCCAAGCTGCGCATCCCCAACGCCTTCCGCTGCGCGCGCCAGGGCATCCACGATTCCGTCGTCGGCGGCAGCTATGCCGCCGCCATCGCAAAGGCCAAGAATCTGAAGCGCTGGGCGAGCTGCTCGCCGGACTATGCCTACGGCCGCGACACCACCGCCGAGTTCATGCTCTACCTCAAGCACTTCGCGCCCGACGTGGAAGTGGTGGCCGAGAGCTGGCCGAAGCTGTTCCAGCCCGATTATACCGAGAGCCTCACCAAGCTGCTCCAGGCCAAGCCCCAGGCGGTCTATTCGGCACTGTGGGGCGGCGACATCTCGGCGTTCATTGACCAGGCCAACATCTACGCGCTGTTCAGCCAGATGACCCTGTTCGCGGTGAATCTGGCCGACTACACCGCGCTCACCGCGGTGAAGAACCTGCCGAAGGGCATCCATTCCGGCAACCGCTACCTGAAGATCTTCCCGGCCACGCCGCAGAATGCGGCCTGGGCCGATGCCTATCGCGCCAAGTACAACGAATATCCCACCAACTGGGCCTGGCAGAACGCGCTCTCGGTGACCTTCCTCTCCGAGGCCGCCAAGAAGGCCAACAGCACCGACGGCAAGAAGCTCGCCGAGATGCTGCACGACCTCACCGTCACCTCGCCATTCGGCGAGCAGGGCAAGGTGACCATGCGCGGCGAGGACCAGACCATCGTCGACTACGCCATCGGCTGGGGCACCACCATCCCCACCGAGCCGTATCTGACCGACATGCAGCCCGGCAACTGGGCCCAGATCACCCAACTGGAAACCGAGTGGAAGAAGTCGAAAGGCTACACCTGACCGGAGCGCGGCCCTGAGACACGGGCCGCGCCCCCCGTTCTTCCAGTAACGGAGTTGAGACCTTGGATCTCGAAGCACTCGGCAGCTGCGTGATGAGCGCGGCCTGCCTCGTCACGCAAGGGACGAGCGGGTTCATCATCGGAATGCTGCTCTTCCTCGTGGCGGTCGGGCTGACGCTGATCTTCGGCGTCCTGAAGATCGTGAACTTCACCCACGGTGCCTTCTACATGCTGGGCGCCTATTTCGCGTTCTCCATCTACCAGGCCACCGAGAGCTTCGCCCTGGCGCTCCTCGGCGCCGCGGTCGCCACGGCGATCATCGGCATGGTGTTGGAGCGGGTGTTCATCAGCCGCGTCTATGGCGGCAGCGTGCTGATGCAGCTGCTGGTCTGCTACGCCTTCGTGCTGATCTTCGACGACGGCGTCCGCCTCATCTGGGGGCCGGAATTCAAGGCCATGGGGATGCCGGCGGCCTTCCAGGTGCCGCCGCTCTTCATCGCCGGCGGCGTGGTGCCGCCCTTCTACCTGTTCCTCATCGCCGTGGCCCTGTTGGTGGCGGCCCTGCTCGGCCTCGGCCTCGCCCGCACCCGCCTCGGCAAGGTGGTGCGCGCCGCCGCCCAGAATCCCGGCATGGTCTCCGCCCTCGGCATCAATACCGGCCTCATCTACGGATCGGTGTTCGCGCTGGGCGGCGCGCTGGCGGGCCTCGCCGGGGCGCTGGCCGCACCGGTGCGCTCGCTGACCCCGGGCATGGGCTTCACCATCCTGATCGAGTCCTTCATCGTCACCGTCATCGGCGGCATGGGCTCCATCCTGGGCGCCCTGGTGGGCGCGCTGATGATCGGCTTCATCCGTTCGTTCGGCTCCATCGGCTTCCCCCTGTTCACCGACGGCCTGATGTACGTCTTCATGGCGGTGGTGCTGATCGCCAAGCCCACCGGCCTGTTCGGGCGGGAGGTCTGAGGATGGCCCGCTCGTCCGCGCTCCGCGACGGCCTTGTCGCCCTGGCCGCCTTCGTCGTCCTCGCCATCCTGCCCTATGCGGTGGGCGGCACGGCGCTGCCCGACTTCGTCATCCGCGTCGCCGCCTTCGGCCTGTTCGCCACCTCGCTCAACCTGCTGGCGGGCTATGGCGGGATGATCTCGTTCGGCCACGGCATGTTCTTCGGCCTCGGCGCCTACGCCTTCGGCCTGCTCATGCAGCGCGCCGGGCTGCCGGTACCGGTGGCCTTCGTGCTCACCCTCGCCATCACCGCCGCCACGGCGGCGGTGATCGGCGCCATCTGCGTGCGGCTGAAGGAGATCTACTTCGCCTTCGTCACCCTCGCCTTCCAGATGCTGATCTACAGCCTGATCATCTCCTGGGTGGGGCTCACCGGCGGCGATCAGGGCCTGCGCGGCGGCATCCCGCGCCCGCCCTTCCTGAGCATCGACCTGTCGAACCACACCCACCTCTATGTGACGAGCTGCGCGCTCCTGGTGGGCGGGCTGCTGCTGATGCGGCAGATCGTGGAATCCCCGTTCGGCTACACGCTGCGGATGATCCGCGACAACGCCGCCCGCGCGCCCTTCCTCGGCATCCCGGTGTGGCGCACGCGGCTGGTCGCCTTCGTGCTGTCCTCGGTGTTCGCGGCGGCCGGCGGCGTCGTCATGAGCCTGTTCGTGTCCGGCGCCTATCCTGAGTTCGCCTACTGGACCATCTCGGGCGAGGGCATGTTCATCATCATGCTGGGCGGCATCAACGCCTTCCTCGGGCCGCTGGCCGGCACCGTCATCCTGCTGCTGCTCAACGACTGGGTGACCCGCCTCACCGAGCATTACGGCCTCGTGCTCGGCATCGTCATCCTGTTCTTCGCCCTCGGACTGCGCAAAGGGCTCGTGGACTTCATCATGGAATGGCTCGAAGGCCGTCGTTCCACCGCCCCGGAGACCCGCCCATGACCACGCCCGTCCCGACCGGATCCGTCCCGACCGCGACCGTCCATGTGGTGACCGGCGGCGCGAGCGGCATCGGCGCCGCCTGCGCCCGCGCTTTGGCCGCCACCGGCGCCGCCGTCGCGGTGGTGGACCGCGACCTGCCGCGCGCCGAGGCGGTGGCCCGGGAGATTAGCGGGCGCGCCTTCACGGCCGACGTCGCCGAGGAGGACAGCGTCGAGCGCTGCGCCGCCGCCATCGAGGCCGAGTACGGCCCGGTGGAGGTGCTGGTGAACAGCGCCGGCGTGATCCAGCCACCGCTGCGTCCTCACGCTTTGTCCATGGTGCTATGGGACGACGTGGTGCGCATCGACCAGCGCGGCACCTACATCGCCTGCCGCGCCTTCGCCCGCGCCATGATCGCGCGCCGGCGCGGCGCCATCGTCAACACCGCCTCCATCACCGGCTCGCGATCCGTGCCGCTCCATGCCTATGCCCCGGCCAAGGCGGCGGTGATCGCCATCACCGAGTGCCTTGCCGCCGAATGGGGCCCGGCCGGCGTGCGGGTGAATTCCATCGCGCCCGGCTACACCCTGACGCCGGCGCTCCAGGCCGCCATCGCGCGCGGCGAGCGCGACGTCTCCGCCTTGTCGAACAACGCCGCGCTGCGGCGCCTGGTGACGCCGGAGGAGGTGGCGAAGGCGGTGGCCTTCCTCGCCGGGCCGGATTCGGCGGCCATCACCGGCATCAACCTGCCGGTGGACTGTGGCTGGCTGGTCGCCACGCCGTGGAACACCTATGGCGGCCTCCGGGAGCCGGAGTGAGTCATGCTCGAAATTCAGCACATCTCCAAATCCTTCGGCGGCGTCAAGGGGACCGACGATGTCAGCCTCACCTGCCCCGACGGCTCGCTGACCGCGGTCATCGGCCCCAACGGCGCGGGCAAGAGCACCTTCTTCCACCAGATCTCCGGCGCGCTGCGCCCCGACAGCGGCAAGATCCTGCTGGACGGCGTGGACATGGTGGGCCTGAAGCCCGGCGAGATCGTGCGCCACGGCATCGGCCGCGCCTTCCAGGTGGCGAGCATCTTCCCGAGCCTCACGGTGGAGGAGACCCTGCTCGCCGCCGTGGCCGCCGACCTCAAGCGCTCCGGCGAGCTCCTGAAGCGCTTCCCGCTCGCCGAGACAAAGGACCGCGCCCGGCACGCCATGGTGATGCTCGGGCTCGAGGACAAGCGCGACAGGCGCGCCTCCACCCTCTCCCACGGCGACCAGAAGCTGCTCGACATCGCCCTTGCCCTGGTGCTGGAGCCGAAGGTGCTGCTGCTCGACGAGCCCACCGCCGGCATGGGGCCGGAGGAGCGCTGGCGGATGATCGAGAAGGTCTACGAGCTGTGGTCGCGCGAGAAGATCACCCTCGTCTTCATCGAGCATGACATGGACATCGTCTTCAAGATCGCGCCGCGCATCGTGGTGCTGTGCTACGGTCGGGTGCTGGCCACCGGCACGCCGGACGAGATCCGCCGCAACCCCAAGGTGATCGAGGCCTATCTCGGCACCGACCATGCGGAGGACGCGGCATGAGCGTCGTCCTCAAGGTCGAAGGCCTCGACGTCTTCTATGGCACCAGCCAGATCCTGTTCGGCGTCGGCTTCCAGGTGGAACGCGGCGAGACGGTCGCCCTGCTGGGCCGCAACGGCGCCGGCAAGTCCACCACCATGAAGGCCATCGCTGGCCTCGCCCCGCCGCGCCGCGGGCGGGTGGAGCTGCGCGGCCACGACGTGGCCGGCCGCAAGCCCCACCTCATCGCCCGTCTCGGCCTCGGCTTCGTGCCGGAGGATCGCCAGATCTTCCCGGAGCACACGGTGGAGGACAACCTCTCCATCGGCCACAAGAAGGGGCCCGACGGGCAGGACGAATGGACCCTGGAGCGGGTCTACGAGGTGTTCCCCCTGCTGGCGCCGCTGCGCCACCGCATGGCCGGGCGCCTGTCCGGCGGCGAGCAGCAGATGCTCGCCATCGCCCGCACCCTGATGGGCAACCCCACCGCCATCCTGCTGGACGAGCCGAGCGAAGGCCTCGCGCCCATCGTGGTGCAGCGCATCGGCGCCTTCCTGCGCGAATTGCGCACCACCGGCGCCACCGTGCTCATCGCCGAGCAGAACATGCATTTCTGCCTCGGCCTCGCCAGCCGGGCCATCGTCATCGACAAGGGCCAGATCGTCTACGCCGCCTCCATCGCCGAGCTGAAGGCGAACGAGGACGTGCGCCAGCGCTATCTCGCCCTCTGATCCTCACCGGCTCCGCGGAACCGCACAGACGTCTTGTTTGATCGCATTTTCGTCACGCGAACCCGAACCACTTCGCTTGAAAATGCTCTCGGGGAGGCCCTCATGACCACGCTGTCGTCGCAGATCGGGGCGTTCGTCTCGACCCTCACGCTGGAAACCCTGCCCCCCGCCGTGGTGGAGAAGGCGCGCGCCTGCCTGCTCAACGCCTACGGCATGGGGCTCAACGGCCACGCCACCGCGTTCGCGCCGGTGGCCCGCCGCGCCGCTCTCGCCATGGGCGGCGAGGTGGCGAACGGGGCGACGCTGCTGGGCGACGGCCGGCGCACCACGCTGGCAGGGGCCTTCCTCGCCAATTCGGCCCTGTTCCACGGCCGCGCCCAGGAGGACAGCTGCGGCGCCGCCCATTTCGGCACCGTCCTCATCCCCATGCTCACCGCCCTGGTGGAGGTGCGCGGCTATCCCCTCGCCCGGCTGATCCCGGCTTTGGTGGCCGGCTATGAGGCGGGCGGCCTGTTGGAGAGCGCATTCGCGACCCATACCACGCCGGGCGGCTTCCGCTCCACCGCCACCTATGGCGCCATCGCGGCGGCAGCAGCCGCCGCCCGCCTGATGGACCTTGGCCCCGCCGAGACGGCTACCGCCATTGCCACCGCCGCCTCCTTCACCGGCGGCATCCTGCAATCCTTCACCGACGGCACCGACGAATGGCGCTACCAGCCGGGCCTCGTCGCCCAGAATGGCCTCGTGGCGGCCGAGCTGGCGCGCGAAGGCGCCATCGCGGCGCCCCACGCCATCGAGGGCAAAACGGGTCTGGCCCGCAGCTTCGCCCGGGTGGAGGCCCCCGCCGACCTGGCGGCGACCCTCGGCACGGACTGGGCGACCCTGCGCGTCACCTTCAAGCCGTTCCCGGTCTGCGCCTTCAACCAGACGCCGGTGACTGGCGCCCTGGTGCTGCGCGAGGAGCTCGGCGGGCGGGTGCCCGACGCGGTGCGGGTGCGCATGAACCCCTACGAGACCGGCTATGCCGGCATGGATGCGCGCGGGCCGTTCAACTCCATCTCCGGAACGCTCATGAGCATTCCGTTCTGCATCGCCACCACGCTGGTCCACGGAGTGCCCACCACGCGGCACATGACCACCTATGACGATGCCGAGGTGGCCGCCCTCATCGACCGGACCACCCTCGTCACCGACCCTTCCGTGCCGGTGCTGAGCGCCATCATCGAGGTGGACACCCCCGAGGGCACCAAGGTGCGCGAGCAGCGCATGACGCCGAAGGACTATGCCTACGACCTCGCCACCCTCTCCGTCATGCTGCGGCGGATCGGCCCGGAGGAAGGCGTGGACATGGCCGCCTTCGACCGCCTGGAGGCGTTCGTCACCGCGCTGCCGGGTGGCGACATCCGCGATGCCGTGGCGGCGTTCCAGATGCCGCTGGCGGGACAGGCCGCGGCCTAAAACTGACTGATGACTCATCCTTCATAATTTGCTACTCCGATGGGAGTCAGTCGAGGTCGCCATGAAGACCAAGCCGTCCCCGAAGCCGTCCACCACTCCGCCTGCAGCCGCTGCCCCTGAGGCGGAGCGGGCCAACAGCCCCGCGCGCCTGCTGGAGCTCTATGGGCAGATTGTGCTCATCCGTCGGGCGGAGGAGCGGCTCATCGCCATGTTCGCCGATGGCGAGGTGCCGGGCTTCATCCATCTCAGCATCGGCCAGGAGGCGGTATCCGCCGGCGTCATGAGCGCGCTCACCGCCACCGACACCATCGCCTCCACCCATCGCGGCCATGGCCATGCCATCGCCAAGGGCCTGCCGCTGGACGGCTTCTTCGCCGAGCTGCTGGCCAGGAACGCGGGCCTGTGCCGCGGCCGTGGCGGCTCCATGCACGTGGCGGACATGAGCGTCGGCATGCTGGGCGCCAACGGCATCGTGGGCGCCGGCCTCTCCATCGCGCTGGGCTCGGCCCTCGCCCACAAGCGGCTCGGGCGCACCGCCGTGGCGGTGGCCTTCTTCGGCGACGGCGCCCTGGCCGAGGGCCTGCTCCACGAATGCCTGAACATGGCCGCCCTGTGGCGCCTGCCCCTGCTGTTCGTGTGCGAGAACAACGGCTGGAGCGAGTTCCTGCCCAGCGACAAGCAGATCGCCTTCAAGCTCAAGGACCTCGCCGCCGCCTACGGCATCCCGCACACCAGCGTGGACGGCAACGACGTGGCCGCCGTGGCCGACGCCGCCGCCGAGGTGGTGGCCGCGGTGCGCGCCCATGGGCCGGCGGTGCTCGAATGCCTGACCACCCGCGTGCGCGGCCATTTCGAGGGCGACGCCCAGAAGTACCGCGACCCGGCCGATATGCAGGCCCTATCCGAGCGAGACCCGCTGCGCATCGCGGCGCGCGAACTCGCCCGCCTCGGCATCGGCGAGGAGAGCCTGGAGGCGGTGCGCGCCCGGGTGGAGGAGCGCATCGCCGCCGCGGTGACCGCGGCGCGTGCCGGCACCGATCCCGACTTCATGGCCGCCAAGGCCGACGTCTACACCCCGGCGGAGGCCCTGTGATGCCGGAGATCCGTTACCTCGCCGCCATCAACCGCGCGCTCGGCGACGCCCTTCAGGACGACCCCACGGTGGTCGTGTTCGGCGAGGACGTGTCCGAGGCCGGCGGCTCGTTCGGCGCCAGCCGGGGCCTGCGCGAGCGCTTCGGAGCGGACCGGGTGTTCGACACCCCCATCTCGGAGGCCGCCATCGCCGGCGCGGCCGTGGGCGCCGCGCTCTCGGGCCTCAGGCCCGTGGTGGAAATCATGTTCATGGACTTCACCACCCTGGTCATGGACGCCATGGTGAACCAGGCGGCCAAGGCGCGCTTCATGTTCGGCGGCCAGGCCTCGGTGCCCATGGTGCTGCGCACGCCCCATGGCGGCGGGCTCGGCGCCGGGCCCCAGCACTCCCAGTGCCTGGAAGCCTGGTTCGCCCACATTCCCGGCCTCAAGGTGGTGTGCCCCTCTGATCCCGTCAGCGCCTACGGCCTGCTGCGCGCCGCCATCGCCGACCCCGACCCGGTGGTGGTGGTGGAGAACAAGGCGCTCTACGCAATGAAGGGCGAGGTGCCGGACCAGCTCGAGCCGATGCCCATCGGCCACGCCCGCATCCTGCGGGAGGGCCGCGACGTCACCCTCGTCAGCTACGGGGCGGCGGTGCACACCTGCCGCAAGGCCGCCGACCGGCTCGCCGCCGAGGGCGTCGAGCCGGAGGTCCTGGACCTCCTGAGCCTGCAGCCCTGGGACGAGGCGGCCGTGCTCGCCTCGCTGTCGCGCACCCACCGCCTGGTGGTGGTGCACGAGGCGGTGGAAGCCTTCGGCATCGGCGCCGAGATCGCCGCCCGCATGGCCGACATCGGCTTCGACGAGCTGGACGCCCCCATCGCTCGGGTCGGCGCCCCCTTCATGCCCGTGCCGTTCTCCAAGGCCCTGGAGAGCGCCTACATCCCCTCGGCCGACGCCGTCGCCGGGGCCGTCCGCCGCATCCTCGCCTGATACCGGGAGCCCGCCATGGAAGACCGCATCACCTTCGAGCGCCGCGGCGCCGTCGCCGTCCTCACCATCAACCGCCCGTCCACCCTCAACGCTCTGGACATGGACACCCTCGCCGACCTCGACGCCGCGGTGGCACGGGCCGAGGCGGACGCGGAGGTGCGCGTCATCGTCTTCACCGGCGCCGGCGACCGCGCCTTCGTGGCGGGCGGCGACATCGCGGACCTCAACTCCCGCCAGGGCCTCGCCCATTACCTGGAGCTGGGCGAGCGCCTGCACACCGTGTTCCGCCGCATCGAGACCCTCGACAAGCCCACCCTCTCCGCGGTGAACGGCTGGGCGCTGGGCGGCGGCACCGAGCTGATCCTGTGCACCGACATCCGCATCGCGGCTGACAGCGCCAAGTTCGGCCTGCCGGAGATCACGCTGGGCCTGTTCCCCGGCGCCGGCGGCTCCCAGCGCCTGCTGCGCCAAGTCTCGCCCTGCAAGGCGAAGGAGCTGATGTTCGTCGGCAGCCGCATCTCCGCAGCGGAGGCCGAGCGCCTCGGCCTCGTCAACAAGGTGGTGCCCGCCGCCGACCTGATGGCCGCCGTGTTCGAGATGGCCGACGCCATCGCCGACAAGTCGCCGCTGGTGCTGAAGCTCCTGAAGCGCACCCTGACCGACGGGGACGAGATGCCGCTGCGCGCGGCGCTGCGCCACGAGCAGGCGATGATCGGCCTTGTGCTCGACACCGCCGACGCCCACGAGGGCTGCACCGCCTTCCTGGAGAAGCGCCGGGCCGCCTTCCGGGGCGCCTGAGATGGCGCGCGCGAGAGGCGGGAGGACCAACCCATGACCAGCGCGATCGTGATGCCCAAGCTCGGTCTCACCATGACCGAGGGCCTGGTGGCGTCCTGGCGGGTTCAGCCCGGCGACCAGGTGGCGGACGGCGACGTACTGTTCGTGGTGGAGACCGAGAAGATCGCCACCGAGATCGCCGCCCAGGGACCGGGCCGCATCGAGACCATCGAGGTGCCCGAGGGGGCCGTCGCGCCGGTGGGCGCCACGGTGGCCACTTGGACGGGCGCCGGGGCCTCGGCCGCCGCACCGGAGGCCGCGTCGGCCGCCCCCGACGCGCCGGCGGCGGCCGAGGTGCCTACCGTGCCCGCCCCTGGCCCGGCGCCCGCTTCGGGCGGAGGCCGCATCCTCGCCACGCCGCTCGCCCGCAAGATCGCCCGCGGCGCGGGGCTGGACCTTGCCGCCGTCCCCGGCACCGGCCCGCGCGGCCGCATCA
>NZ_JBAFWT010000043.1:0-31756 GCF_043195195.1 Roseixanthobacter psychrophilus | reverse complement strand
TGCCGGACGGCTGGCGCTGGGGCATCCTTGCCAAGAAGGAGGGGCTGGCGCAACTGGACTATTACAAGGCCATGCTGCTTGAACTCGGCAAGGCGCCGGATAAGCTGGTGGGCGCCATCTTCACCGATGCGCAGACCAAGCTGCGCAAGCCCACCAACCTCAAGGCGCTCACCTCTAGCATCGATCAGCTGGATTGGTTCTCCGCCCGCGAGGAGGGGCTCGGCACCCTCTATGAGGGCCTGTTGGAGAAGAACGCCGCCGACAAGAAATCCGGCGCCGGTCAATATTTCACGCCCCGCCCCCTCATCGACTGCATCGTGCGTCTCATGAAGCCCCAGCCGGGGGAAGTCGTGCAGGACCCGGCGGCTGGCACGGCCGGCTTCCTTGTGGCCGCCGACCGCTACATCAAGGACCACACCGACGATCTCTACAAGTTGACGGAGGTGCAGGCCTTCTTCCAGCGCAACAATGCCTTCGTCGGTGGGGAGTTGGTGCCGGACACCCACCGCCTGTGCCTGATGAATCTGCTGCTTCACGGCATCGAGGGCGGGGTGGAGAACATGGACTCCCTCTCCCCCGATGGCGAGGGCCTGCCGCGGGCAGACCTCATCCTCACCAATCCGCCCTTCGGCACCAAGAAGGGCGGCGGGCGGCCCACCCGCACCGATTTCTCGGTGACGGCGGAGACCTCCAACAAGCAGCTCGCCTTCGTGGAGCACATCGTCCGCGCCCTGAAGCCCGGCGGGCGCTCAGCCGTGGTGGTGCCCGACAATGTGCTGTTCGAGGACAATACCGGCCGGCGCCTGCGCACTTGGGTCATGGAGCTCACGAACCTCCACACCATCCTGCGCCTGCCCACGGGCATCTTCTATGCGCAGGGAGTGAAGACCAACGTGCTGTTCTTCCAGCGCGGGAAGAGCGACAAGGCGAACACCAAGGCGGTGTGGGTCTATGACATGCGAGCCAACATGCCCGCCTTCGGCAAGACCCGCCCGCTCACCGTCGCCGATTTCGCCGATTTCGAGGCCGCCTATGGCGACGATCCCAATGGCGGGGCGAAGCGGAAGGATGAGGGAGAAGAAGGCCGCTGGCGCTGCTTCTCCCGCGCCACCATCGCCGGGCGCAACGACAATCTCGACATCTCCTGGCTGCGCGACACTGAGGCGGAGGCCGAGGAAGCCCTGACCGAACCGGAAGACATCGCCGCGGCCCTCATCGGGCATCTCAAGGCCGCGCTGGAAGAGATCGAGGCGCTGGCGGAAGAGCTGGAGCCGGAGGATGGCGCCCCGGTGGCGGAGGCGGCGGAATGAGCGAGTTGCCGAAGGGGTGGGTGGAGGCCCGGCTTGCCGACGTGTGCGACCTCATCAATGGCCGCGCCTACAAGCAATCTGAACTTCTTGACGCCGGACGATATCCGGTGCTTCGAGTTGGCAATTTTTTTTCAAATAGACACTGGTATTATTCTGATTTAGAGCTTTCAGAAGAGAAATATTGCAACAAAGGCGACTTGCTTTACGCATGGTCTGCTTCTTTTGGTCCGCGCATATGGGGCGGCGAAAAGGCGATTTTTCACTACCATATTTGGAAGACGCAGCTACATGAGCTTGCCGTGGACAAGCTTTTTCTATTTCATTGGTTCGAGTGGGACAAAAAAAATATCCAAGCCGACCATGGAACCGGATCAACAATGATTCATGTCACAAAAGGTGACATGGAAGATCGAGCAGTCACCCTTCCGCCCCTCCCCGAACAGCGGCGGATCGTGGCGAAGATCGACAGCCTGACGGCCAAGTCCAGACGCGCCCGCGATCACCTGGACCACATCCCCCGCCTCGTCGAGAAGTACAAGCAGGCCATCCTCGCCGCCGCCTTCCGGGGGGATTTGACGCGAGAGTGGTGGGCGCGAGGGGGTGCTGATGGTGCGGCCCCTGCCGCACTTGAGAAGCTCAGGAAAGAAGCGTGGGCGACATTGTCCTCCCCGTCCCGCTATAGCGCTCCTGACGGCATTGACTGGCAGCCGGATATCGACTTGCCGTCCGGTTGGGTATGGGCGTCTGTCGATCAATTGTCGCATCTGATCCAGTATGGCAGCTCGGCGAAAACCAATGACGATGAAATCGGCGTCGCTGTGCTGCGCATGGGAAATCTGCAAGGCGGCAGCCTCGACCTAAATTCTCTGAAATATCTGCCGAAGGATTATCACGAATTTCCCACCTTACTATTGCAGCGTGGAGATGTGTTGTTCAACCGAACGAACAGCGCGGAACTCGTCGGCAAGACCGCTGTATACGACGGAGAGCCCGCCCGGGCGTCCTTCGCGTCCTACCTCATCCGCATCAAGGTCTGCGGGCTCCTACCCCGCCTCCTGAGCGCCTACGTCAACTCGCCTTTCGGAAGGGAGTGGGTCGCATCTGTAGTCAACCAACAGGTCGGGCAGGCGAACGTCAACGGCACTAAGCTACGGCAGCTCGGTGTTCCCGTAATGCCTCACGCCGAGCAGGTGGAGCTGCTCCACCGCATCGAAACCGCCTTCTCCTGGATCGACCGTCTCGCCGCCGAGGCCACCAGCGCCCGCAAGCTCATCGACCGGCTGGATCAGGCCGTGCTCGCCAAGGCGTTCCGGGGCGAGCTGGTGCCGCAGGACCCCGCCGACGAGCCGGCAAGCGTGCTGCTGGAGCGCATCCGGGCCGAGCGCAGCGCGGCGCCCAAGCCCCGGCGCGGGCGGCGGCCGGCGGCGGAGGCGTGAAATGGCCATTCCCGATTATCAGAGCCTCATGCTGCCTTTGCTGAAGATCGCCGACACGGGCGAGACGCGCATTCCCGCCGTGGAGGAGCGCATCGCCACCGATTTCGGCTTGACGGAGGCGGAGCGGGAAGCGCAACTCCCCTCCGGTGGGAAGCGCGTTCTCCACAATCGCCTGTGCAGGCCAAGCGCTATGCGCCCGGCAATGCGGTGGGGCGCCCGGAGGTGCGGGGGCTCGTGGGCAGCCTCGTGAGCCTCGGTGCCACCAAGGGCGTGTTCGTCACGACCTCCGCCTTCAGCGCCCAGGCGCGGGATTTCGTGCGGCACCTCACCCAGCGCGTGATTCTCATCGACGGCCAGCAGCTCGCCGATTTGATGATCGAGCACAATGTCGGCGTCCGCCTCACCCGCGCCGTTGAGTTCAAGCGCCTGGACGAGAACTTCTTCGCCGACGAGGAGTGATTTTTACGCGTCTGCGTCCGGCTATCTGTCTCTTTGCCGGCCGCTGCCGCATGCCCCGCGCCCTGGCTTCATGATCCCGAAGCGCGAAGGCGCAGGCCGCAGGCCGCAGGCAACCGGAGGGTACGCACTTCGGGTACGAAACCGGGTACGCACCTGCAAATCGCAGGGCGATAAGCCAATGATTTTTAAGGAAAATCCGCGAAACGGATCGGAGTGGTGGAGCCGAGGGGAATCGAACCCCTGACCTCTGCAGTGCGATTGCAGCGCTCTCCCATCTGAGCTACGGCCCCGGTCGTTGGGAGGCGACATTTAGAGTCCGGGCCTATGACCTGTCAAGGAGCTTGCCCGATGATCCAAGGGAATCTGAGGTGGTCTCGCCAGTCGTGCGACTTGTCCCTACCCGCACTTAGAATCCGGGGCCGTGGGCCCGCGCGCGTTCGGCGCTGCGCAGCATCGGCGTGGGCCCCAGCGCCCGGAGCGTTTGGGCCGCCAGGGCGCGGATGTCGCGATCCGCCACCGAGCCCGGGGCATAGGTGGAAACCGTCTCGCCCGACGTGAAGCAGCGCACGAAATTGATGTCGTAGGATAAGGCTGGAGCGAGCGGCAGTCCGAATTGGCTGAGCTCTGCCACGATCTGCTGGCCTTCCAGAGTATTCGAATCGACCTTGGTGGGAACGATCATGACTTTCGGGCCGCTGCCCCGAAGGCCGGCGCGCACTTCGCTCAGGCGAACCAGCGTCTGTTTTAACGAGCTGATGTCGAGGCTGGAGGGGCCGCACGGCAGCAGAAGCAGGTCGGAGAGTTCGACGCTGACCTGGAACGTGAGCCCGAGTTCGCCTGGACAGTCGATCACGGCGAATTCGCCGCCGCTGCGAAACACGCCCTTGATCCAGGACACCATGCTGGCGGTGGAGAGAACGTCATTGCGAACCGTGAAGCGTAGCCGCCGCGGCAGCGCCCATGCATAGGCCGATCCCTGGGGATCGGCATCGATCAGGGTCACAGAGCGGCCGAGCCGCACCAATTCCCCGGCTAAGTTGACAGCGGTGGTGGTCTTGCCAACGCCGCCCTTGCGTTGGACGACCGATATGATCTGCATCTTCAGCCCGAATGTGCCGCCGCCGATTCCTTCCTACAGCGGAATTCGGCCGTTCCCTGATCGCGTATCGGTCCAGCGACGCAAAGGCAAGCCGAAGCCCGTCACAGATGACGTTCGCTCGCCTGGACGATGGTCTGCAGGCTTCCGAACGGCCCGCGGCGTTCCAGCTCGGCGGCCTTCTCATGCGCGGCTTTGGCGAACGAGGGATCCTGCAACCGGCGGAACGCATCCCGGACGTTCTGGGTGGTAAAGCTTGGAGCCATCGAGACTGCCCCGCCCCAGCCGCCGATCCGGGAGCAATTGAGCCTTTGCTCCAATTGCCGGGGCACCAGGAATTGCGGGCGCCCGACGGCGAGCCCGGCCTCCAGCGTGCCCAGCCCGCCATGGTGCACCAGTATTCCGGCGGCGCCGACGGCAGTGGCCAGGTCTTGCGGGGCGTCATGTACGCGGATGCCGCGCTGGAGCAGGATTGCACGCTCTTCTGCGCTGGCATCGCGCAGATAGGCGCTGCCGCTCGGATCCAGATCCGTGAGGGTCGCCAGCAGCATCGGTGTATTCGGATGCGAGAGGCTGAGATACGCGAACCAGCCGCAAGCGGGCGGCGTCGCGGCAGGGGCGGGAAGGGGCTTCAAGGGTCCCACCGACGCCCCCTCGGACCTGCGCTCCGCATAAGCGTCCAACTCCGGCAGAGTCACGATGAACGGCTGCGCATGGGCAAACAGCGCCGGCAGGCTCTGCGGTGTCGGGCGCTTTCTGCGCTGCTGGGCGATGCCGACATTGGACAGCAGCGCGGCCTCGCTGAGGCTGGGCACCCGCTCCGCGAGCGGATCGAAATGCGCGCGATCGGCCGGCGGCAAGGTAAACCCATCCCCCAGCACGATCACCGGAACGGCCCCGAAGACCGCCAGGCACAGGAGCGGGCAGTAATCCCCGATCACCAGGTCGGGACGAAGGGTGTCGAGCACATGGTCCCAGGCGCGCAGCAAGGCCTCCAGGCCCACCGCGTCATTGAAGCCGACCAGACCCAGGATGTCGCCGTAGGAGCCGACGCTGAACGGCAGGCGGCCTTCTGGCACCATGGCATGGGGGGCCTGGATCACCTTGAACCCCTGGCCGGCGAGCATCATCGCCGACAGGCTCACGTCGCGCACGGCGAAAACGCACTCATGACCCCGCGCGGATAATTCCTGCGCCACGGGAAGCAGGCGCGAGACATGCCCGAGACCTTCCCCAAGTTCCCACGCTAGGAGCACGCGGCCCATTCATCTTCCCTGCGTTGACGCTGCCTCCTCATAGGCGAGAAATCGCCGCGGGTCTTCTGTGCAAACCAGGTTGCGACCACAAGAAGCGCGGGCGACGATTTTTCGGGCGCCGTCGCGGGACGCGCTCCCGCATGGCGCTTTGTGCAGCGCCCGCGCGCCTCTATGATGGTCGGTATTGCCGGGCTCGCTCGGCAGCGCAGCAGGATGCGGACGCGCGCATCGCAGCCAGGAGGCAGGTCATGGCCAGTGGGGTGAAGGACGTGTTCGAGGGCGTCCGCGAGGTGCTCGAAAAACGCAAAGCCGCACGGCAGGATCAAAACGCCGTGGAGCGTATCGCCGCCGCGCTGGAAGTGCTGGCGGACGAGACCTCCATCATCCGCACCGAACTGGCGCTGATTCGCATGGCCAGCCTTCAGCGCAGCCAGGCGCCCGCAGCCGGGACGCCCGCGCCCGGGGGGGCAGCAGGCGGGCGGAAGGGGGCGCCGATCGTGGTTGCTGCCGAAAAAGACGCGAAGGGGCGCAAGGCGGACTGATCGGGGCTTAAGTGCGGGCTTCCCCTGCAGCAAAGCGCAGCGTGAGCACCCGCGAGGCGACGATGCGGCCAAGTTGCTCGCTCATGCGCACGGGGGTGCAGCGGCTCAACGCCAGCAGGGCAGCGGCGACAAAGGCCTTCTGGTCCTCCGGGGTTCCCTTCAGCACCGAATAGGTAGCCAGAGGCGTTCCCCGCAATTCCCCGCCGGCGGTGAGGCCGAAGCGAAAGGTGATTTCAGAGCCCTCGCTTCCGGGAGGTGGTGCCCAGCAAGCGTAGAGGGCCTGACCTAGGGCTGCCATGGTTTCAACGGGCACGGCATTGACCGGGGGGCGCTGCTCCTGCGCCCGCGCGGCGTAGGGCGCCAGCGACCCCATCAGCACGGCGATGCAGGCGAGGCGCGCGGCCAGGGTGCGGCGCGCGCGGCGTTCGGAGGGCGCAGGGGTGAGCTTCCGGGCCACGTTGTTTCCTCGTGCCGTCATCAACCCGGACGGGTCTTGTTCTCGATATGGCTTGCCACTTCCTGCAGCGCATCGGCCAGCGCGCGCAATTGGGCGGGATCGAGCGAGATCTGCACCGCCGGCAGCGGTTGGCCGGGGGCGCGCGGCACGCCCACTTCCAGGCGCAAGCCGCCGGCACGGCCGTCGAAGATCGCCGTTGTGAAGGCCTGGAGCGGCCAAACCTTCAGGCGGCCCGCGGAATCCTTGTCCCAGTCTTCAAACGTCATGGCGGAGGTCATTGCGAATCACCCTTCCGGCCGGCCGCGCGAGGCGGCCCTGCGCGTTCAATGCGCACCGCCTGAAGCGATGTGTTGCCGCTGTTCTAATCCAAGGCACCGGCAAGGTGAACTCCCCTTGGCGCGCGGTGCGGCGTGTCCACGCATGGCCATGCCTTCAAGGGGTGATGGACATAGTTTAAGCAGGGAGCGCCATCGACGGGATTGAATGGCGACGGTATAGCTGTGCTGAGGGGACGGGAGCCGCGCCAGATTGATTTCCGTTATTATTCCCACCAAGAATTCCGAACGCCAGCTTGTGCTCGTCCTCGCGGCGCTGGTGCAGGGCGTGACGGCGGGGGTTCTGCGCGACGTCATTCTCGCGGACGCGGGTTCGACCGACGATACGGTGGCGATTGCGGATGCCGCCGGGTGCACCTTGTCGACCTCGGTTCACGACATGGGGATGCGGCTGCGGCAGGGCGCGACGATGGCGCGCGGGCGCTGGCTGCTGTTCCTGGAGCCGAACTCGATCCTTGAGGAGGGTTGGACGCGCGAAGTGTCCACGTTCCTTGAAACGGTGGAGCGGCGGGGCCTAAGCGACCGGAGCGTGGCGACGTTCCGTCTGTCCGTGGATGGATATGGCTTCAAGCCGCGGCTCGGCGAAGCGGTTGCCGCGGCGCGATTGGCCCTTTTGGGCCTGCCCCAGGCAGGGCAGGGACTGCTGATTTCCCGCAAGCATTATGAGCGGCTCGGCGGCCATCCTTCCGGGGTGGCGCCGCAGAAGCGGTTCCTCTCCCGGATCGGGCGACGGCGCATCTACGTGCTGCGCGCCCGCGTGCTGCTGCCGGAATAACGCCGAGCCGTCGTTCAGAACACCAGGAACATCTGGCCAAGCGCGGCCTCAGAGGCCCTTGGCAACCGCCTGGGGGATGGTCTCGCGGGTCAGGCCGTGGCTGGCCAGTTCATAGTCGGACATGCGGGACAAGCGGGCGTAACGGTCCGCCATCACCCGCGCGTCACGCACGGCCGCAACGAACTCGGAGACATAGGCGCCGAAGCGGCCGAACAGGGTCTCGCGGAACGGGTGTGCGGTAATCGTGGTCATGGTCTTTCTCCATCGTGTTGCCCTTACATAAGGGAAACTATCGCAGTGCAACATACCAATTTGTGCATGGCACCATTGCGGATACCGTATGCCAGTGGATGGAGGTGCAATTTTCGCCGGCAAGCCTCTGGACCCCGGCGGGCGAATTGCGTATAGACCGCCCTCACCCGACGGGCCGACGGCCCGCTCGAACGCCGGTGTGTCGCTGGCGTCCATCTCTGCCGATTTTTCTGGTCGGCCGGCGATTGGGGGATAGTTCAACGGTAGAACTGCGGACTCTGACTCCGTCAATCTAGGTTCGAATCCTAGTCCCCCAGCCAAAATTTCAGCTTAAATATCAAATAGATGTTGGTTTTCGGTCTCGTCAATGCGATCGCCGCCATGCGGTGTGTAAGCGCATTGTAATCTCGGGATCCCTGCCGACAGCCATGCGAATGGAAGCGTGGGTCGCTTGGGGGTAGAGGCTAGTCCGCACATACGCATTGCCTGGGGAGGAAGCCATGAAGCCGGATTTTGCTGGCGAGTTTTATGTGATTGAGAAGACCGTCGAGCTTGTTTTCCAGATGAGGGGGGAAAGCGAAACGGTTCGCATCGAGGCTTTGAGGGGGGCGCCCGCGGGCGGGTATTCCATCAGAGCCAGGATATTGAGGCACTTCGTTTTGCAGCCTTCTTTCCCTCTTGAGAACGGCATTCGTCGCGATCCACCAGGGGATTACGAAGTATGGGTGCCCTTAGCGCCCGCGCTTCCATGGGTGGACGAGGCAACCGCCGATGAAGCGATAGAGCGTGCGCTTGGATGGTTGAAGCAATACGCGGATTTCTGATTGGGCTGGTTCTTTTGCTGGAGGGGCAGCCAAACTGCGCGCGCCGTTAGACCGAACCCAAGTTGTTTGCCGCCTGCACGTGCCCGCGATCGCGCAGGTATTGTGCAATGGCTGCCCGGGGCGCCTCTGTGGATGAAGTCACCAGGTCGATGTGTTCAGGCGATCGCGATGGGCCCAACCATTGCTGCCGAGGTTCAGGCCTTCTAATGAGGCAGCGGGGGATTTTGCCGCCTTCAATCCCGGAAACGATGTCCGCGAGAAGCGAGCGAGCTGGCCCCTTCGGCACGGGATGGGCGGGCAGTTCGTCCGCAGCCAGGCAGGCGGCCTCGTAAGCCTTCAGCGTTTCACGCCGGCGATATGTTTCTTGCCATGTCGGAGCGTTGGACTCTGCCGCGGCCGGCGGGCCGGCGGGCTTCCACCGCTCGAAACCCCGTCTGACGATCTCCCAAAACACAGCACCGACAAACATCGCGGCCCCATACTGAAACCAGGGGCTATTGAGAATAATTCCACCCCAAGCGAATACGGGCTCAACCCACGCCTCCGGCTTCAGGCCGGCCCTCTCAGCTGCAGCGGTGAAGAAGGGCTTGAGGCTCACATCGTTGACGTTCGTAAGGATCTGCAAAAATGCAGCACCACCTAGCGTGTACATGATGTGGCGGATCTTCGACATGGTCCGCTCATAGCAGCGCTTTAGCCGGATGTGGAGTCGTTCACTCGGCGCTTTTGGGCACGCGGCTCTAAGCATTACCTCAACTTGGTCCCGGTGCACGGCTGATGCTGTACCCGCACGCCCTTCTCCTTTGTCCGTTCGCGCGGCCGACCGGGGCGGGCAGCCGTGGTTCGTCCTGGCCGACGTGTGTCGGGTGCTGGAGATTGAGAACTCGCGGGATGCCGCTGGACGGCTCGATGACGATGAAAAAGCTGATGTCGGGATTACCGACGTCAGCTCGAACGGTGTCTCGCAGCGACGCGATGACCATCATCAACGAGTCCGGCCTCTACAGCCTCGTGTTCACCAGCCGGAAGCCCGCGGCAGAGCGTGACGCTTTAAGCCTCAAGCGTGACAGAGGTTCCTGATTCCGTGACATGACAGGCTTCGAGCGTGACAACAGTCGTGGATTCCGTGACATCACGCATCGCATGGTTGTGGCCATACAACTTTTAAGAATTACTCCCCTGCGCGCGCGAGTATTAACTACGCGCGCATTTAGATAACCATTCTTATGAGGAACCTCTGTTCTAAGAGGACAGGCTGTTCTTGATCCCGATGGACTGTGACGGCGGGAGGGGCGCTTGAAAGCGCCCCCCGAACCGTCACATCAAGAGCCGCTCTCGACCCCTTACTGTGATACCGGAACCGCGCCCGCGCGACCCGATGCGGCGAAAATTAAGCTGGAGCATCGCAGGCGGCTGAGAGCGGCCCGATACATGTCCCGATGTCGTCTAAGCCTAAGAACGGCCGCTCGCGACCTCCTGCGCTGATCGTAGCTGCCATCACGCGGCGAAGAGGATGCCCCCGGGGGCGGTCTCCGACTTCGGGCGGTGGGCTCGGGACCGGCGGGGGTGTCTCGCGCAACATCGAGCCCAATTGGGGTTTTCGGCCAGGGCGCTCCAGCCACGCGATTCTCCACGGACTTTGAAAGCCCGCCGATCTTCAGCGATCTTCAGCAAACAGGGTGGCACGTGAACCTGCAGCGGCGCCAATTTCGCCGCCATGTTGGATCGAATCGCTGCCCGGCTGGGCTACCAGAAAAAGTCGCTCGCATCGCCCGATGCGGTGCTGCTGGAGCTGTTCGGTAGTGGCACCGCCACTACAGCCGGTGTTTCTGTCTCGATCGCCACGGCCCTGCGCCACCCGGCGGCGTCCTGCGCCATCCGCATCATCTCGGAAGCCGCCGCGACGCTCCCCATCATCGTTTACCGGCGCGGCACAGACGGGTCGAAGGAACGTGCCACCGACCACCCCGCCTATGGGCTCCTGCACGAAGACGCCAACGACTGGCAATCCGCGTACGACCTGAAGCTTCAGCTCACCATCGACGCGCTCACACACGACAAGGGCGGCATCGCCTTCGTGAACCGCGTCGGCGGCCGGCCGGTGGAGATCCTGCGGCTCGATCCCGCCAAGGTGTCCGTAGACTATGCCGACACCGGCGAGCCCACCTATCGCGTTGGCGGCGCGCTGCTGGCGCGTGAGAACGTGCTTCACATTCGGGCGCCTGGGGGCGTGGCACCGCTCACCACCGCGCGGGAGGCCATCGGCCTTGCCTTGGTGATGGAGGGGCACGGCGCCCGCCTGTTCGGCAATGGTGCCCGCCCAAGCGGCGTCCTCTCGCTGAAGGATCGGACGCCACCCGAGGCGATCAAGCGCATCCGCGAAAGCTGGCAGCTTGCCCACGGGGGCGGAAAGTCCGGCGGCACCGCCATCGTGGACGGCGATGCGCAGTATACCCCGCTCACGCTCACCAGCGTGGACGCCCAATATTTGGAGCTGCGGCAGTTTCAGATTCTTGAAGTCGCGCGCGCTTTCCGCGTCCCGCCGCACATGCTCTATGAGCTCAGCCGCGCGACCTGGTCGAACGTCGGCGACATGGGCCAGGAGTTCCTGACCTATTCCCTCCTGCCCTGGCTGGAGGTGTGGACCGGCGCCATCCGCCGCGCCTGTTTCACCCCGGAAGAACGCGGCGAATACCTCGCCGAATTCCTGGTCGACGATCTGTTGCGCGCGGATCTTGCGAGCCGCGCCGACGCCTATCAGAAGCTCATTGCCTCCCGCGTGCTCAACCCGAACGAGGCGCGCGCGATGGAGAACCGCCCGCCCTATGCCGGCGGCGAGCGCTTCGAGAATCCCAACACCACCAGCGGCGCCCCTGCGCCTGCGTCCGAGGGGGCAGCGTGATTGAACGCCTGTTCGTTGAGACCAAGATCCTGGTGGACGACGCCGGCGCCATCGAAGGTCTGGCCTGGCCCTTCGGCACGCCGGATCGCGTCGGCGACATGATCGAGAAGGGTGCCTTCGCCGGCGCCCGCCTGCCCCTTCCCATGCTCTTCGGCCACGACCCGAGCGACCCCGTCGGCGCCTGGACCGAAGCCGTCGAGGCGGCCGATGGCCTGCGGCTGAAAGGGCGGCTCCTGGTGGATGACGTCGCTCGAGCCCGCGAAGTCCGCGCCCTGGTGCGCTCCGGTGCCGTTGGTGGCCTCTCCATTGGGTTCCTCATCCGCAAGGCGTCGCCGCGCAAAGGCGGCCGCACCATCCTGGCCCTCGACCTTCTCGAAGTTTCGCTGGTCACCATCCCCATGCACCCCGGCGCCCGGATCACCAGCGCCAAGACCGCCACCCACGCCCTGGCCATTGCCGGGGCCATCAACCGCGCCGCCGCGGCGCTTTCCAAGAGGTGAACATGCTTCACGTTGCGCAGGCGCCGCTTGGCGCCATCGAATTCAAGGGCGAAGGCGATGATCCCGCCGCCGTCGTCACGCAGGCCCTGGAGGCATTCAAGGGTGAGGTGATCGGCCGCCTGGAGAGAGTGGAGGCCGCGCAGTCCGCCACTTCAGGGACGCCCGAGCCGGAAACGAAGGCACTCGGCGATCGCCTGGACAAGATCGAGGCGAAGCTGAACCGCCCCGGCGTCGTGTCCGCCGACAACCTCGGTTCCAGCACCCCGGAGCAGAAGGCGTTCGACACCTTCCTGCGGCGCGGCGAAGCCCTGGTGCCCGAGTTGGAGCGCAAGGCCCTTGTGGTCGCGAACGACACCGCCGCCGGCTATCTGGTGGCGCCGGAGCCGCTGGCAGCGGAGATCCTGAAGAAGGTGGAACTGCTCTCCCCGGTGCGACAGTTCGCGCGTGGCGGGCCTCTCCTCCGGCGGCATCACCCTTCCCAAGGAGACCGCGGCGCCGACGGCCGATTGGGTGGAGGAGACCGAGGATCGTCCGGAGACGACCGCCGCCTATGGTCAGCAGACCATCAACGTTCATGAAGCGGCGTGCTGGATCGACATCAGCCAGCGCTTGCTGGAGGATTCCGCCTTCGACATCGAGGCAGAGATTACGGGCCGGATCGGTGCGGCCTTCGCGAAGCTGGAGAGCACCGCCTTCGTGTCGGGCAACGGCGTCGGTAAGCCCTTCGGCTTTATGTTCGATCCCACCGTTCTCGACACAGCCGGCGGCCATGCCTCTGCGCTCCAGGCTGACGCGCTGGTGGATCTCTACCACGCCATTCCCTCGGCTTACGTAGGCGCGGCCGTGTGGGGCATGAATCGCAAGACCATGGCCGCGACGCGCAAGCTGAAGGCCACGGACGGCCATTACCTGTGGAGCGATAGCCTCCAGGCCAGCAATCCACCCACCATTCTGGGGCGCCCGGTGATCGAGTTCCCGGACCTCGCGGACGTGGGCGCCAATGCCCGCCCCATCGTGTTCGGCGACTTTGGTACAGCCTACCGGATTTTTGACCGGGTGGGCCTGTCCATCCTGCGCGACCCGTATTCGCAGGCCACCAAGGGCATCGTCCGCTTCCACGCCCGCCGCCGCGTCGGCGGCGCCGTGGTTATGGGCGAGGCGTTGCATACCTTGAAGATCGCCACCAGCCTCTGAGGAGAGCGAACTCATGCGTGACCTGAAGAACAACATCGGCGTGGTGAAGGCCATCACGCCCGCCGTGCTCGCGGCCACCACCACCGGCGACGCCGTGGACCTTCTGGGCTTTAACTCGGCGGTGCTGGTGATCAACACCGGCGCCATTACCAGCGCTGGCGACTTCACTGCGAAGCTCCAGGACTCCGACACGACCGTCTCCGGCGACTTCACGGACGTGGCCGTGGACGACCTGCACGGCACGTTCCCGGCGAGCCTCGCGGCCGACTCCGTGGTCCGTGTCGGCTATGCCGGCGCAAAGCGTTATGTGCGAGCCGTGGTCACGAAGAATAGCGGCACCTCCATCGCGGCCGGCGCCGTACTGGTGAAGGGCAATCCGGCCGAAAAGCCCGTTCCCTAAGGATCTTGGCGCCTGTCTCTGAGGGCATTTAGCGGCCTGCCCAACAACGAAAAATCCGCCTCCCTGGCGCCCCGGCTGATGCCGCATTTTGGAGGGGCAAGGCGGATGAGGTCGCGAGCACGACGGGTCACCCACCCGCGAACGGCTCACGGGAGGCGGGCCACACGGCCCGTCTCCCGATCACCAAAAGGACATTCTCCACCATGCCCACGCGTGCCCCTCGGATTTGCGGTTGCGGCTACAAGATCGCCAGCGGCGAGCGCTGCCCTTGCGAGGCCAAGCGCAAGGCCCAGGCCGATGCGCGCCGGCCGTCAGCACGCGAGCGCGGCTATGACACCAAGTGGGACGTGGAGCGGGCGGCCTATTTGAAGGCGCACCCCAAATGCGCGCGGTGTTCCGGCCTCGCCACCGTGGTCGACCACAAGGTGGCCCATCGCGGCGACATGAAGCTGTTCTGGAACCGCAGCAATTGGCAGCCACTCTGCGGTCCTTGCCACAATCGCTGGAAGCAGAGCCAGGAGAAGCGTCATGGCTGACCTGCTGCGGATCACCGATATTGTGCCGCTCTCCGACCTGAAGGACGCGCTGAACGTCACCTTGTACGAGGACGATCGGAAGCTCTTCGACAAGCTCGAAGCGGCGCGCGATTTCGTCGAGGGCTATGTCGGACCGCTGGACGCCTTCGAGACCGCCGACGCTGTGCCTGATGCGCTCAAGGAAGCGCTCAAGATGTATGCCGGCCACCTCTATGAAAACCCGGAGGCCACCACCCCGCAGGCCCTGAACGAGACGCAGCTCGGCTTCTTCGCGCTCATCGGCCCCTATCGGCAGTGGGAATTCTGACGTGGCCCGCTCGAACCAACTCACGCGCGTCAACCGCATGCTGGACGGTGCCACGAAGGCCGCGATCGCCGAGGTACAGCCGGCGTTGCTGAAGGCCGGCGACCGGATCTCGGACACCATGCACCAGCTCGCGGAGCGGTCCCGCGACACGGGAAACTTGATTGAATCCATTACCGTCACGCCGGGGGGAAAGCGCACTCCCTCCTACAGCCAGCCCGGCGGCGAGACGGTGGTCCCCAAGAATGCGGTGATGATCACCGCAGGCGACTCCGATGCCAGGTATCCGCATCTGGTCGAGTACGGGACCAAGACGGCACACGCGCAGCCCTTCTTCTGGCCCGCATTCCGCTTGGAGCGGAAGAAGGCAGCAGCATCCATCAAACGAGCCATCAGCAAAGCTGTCCGCAAGGGCGCGAAGAACGGAGTTTAGACGATGGGAATCACCACCACCGCCGGTGCCAAAACCTACATCGGCACCACCGCCGCGGCTGCGAACATCGCAGCCTACGAGGCGGACACCTATGTCGAGATCAAGGAGGTACAAGATCTCGGAGAATTCGGCGATGAAGCAGCCGAAATCGAAGTCACGGCCGTCGGCGATGCGCGCAAGCGGCGCTTGAAAGGCACGCGCGATGCCGGCCTGCTCAACCTCGTCTGTTACCGTGATCCCCTGGACGCGGGACAACAGGCGCTGATCGCGGCCGAAAAAACAGCCGATGCCTACAACCTCAAGATCGTCGCTGACGACGCGCCCATCGGCGGTACGCCGACCACCTTCTATATGAAGGTTCTGGCCATGTCGTCGAAGCTGAACTTCAGCGGCGCCGATGACGTCACCAGCATTACTTTCGCCCTCGCCATCAACTCCGACATTCTCGAAGAGACGGCGGAGGCTGCATAATGCTCGACGGGCATGTGGAGATCGCCCTTCAGGGCGAGGCGGTGACGCTGGTGCCCTCGCTGGGGGCGGCGATGACCCTCAATCGGATGCATCAGAGCTTCGGCAGCCTGCTGGCAAAGCTGGAGTCGTACGACCTTCAGGCCTGCATCGATGTGGTGCATTTCGGCCTCGGCCGGACCGACGCCCAGCGCAATCAGACGGCGGAAGAGGTCTTTGCGACCGGGATGGTCGAAATGGTTCCCGACCTCATCAAGTTCGTGATCCGCCTCGCCAATGGCGGGAAAGCCCCGAAGATCGACGAGGTGGATCCGTCGGCCGGCCCTTTCGCCGCGTGAGCCACGCCGAATTCTACGAGTGGCTCTTCAAGATCGGCACCGGCTGGCTCGGATGGCCTCCCGCCATCGTGCTGGCGACACCCATTCCGCAGCTCGAAATGGCCTTTGCCGGCCGAACCGACCTGCTGCGAGCCATCTTCGGCGGATCTGAGAAGCCGGAGGGCGCCATCCCGCTCGGAAAGAAGCTCAAGGCGGTCATGGCGCACGTCGGGACAACCAAGGTCAAAAGGGAAACGCCATGAGTCCGGACCTCGCCCTGCAGAAGGCCTTGCTCGCCCGCCTCGCTGCAACCCCGGATGTGACGTCCCTTGTGCCGGCTGCTGCCATGATCGATGGCCACGGCCTACCCCAGCGCTTTCCCTCCATCCTGGTGGGCGAGGGGCAGGTGGTGCGCGAGCCGATCACCATCGCCGGCCGCCACCGGCGGGTCTATGCCACCCTGCACATCTGGACGCAGTCCATGCCGCAGGCCCGGGCCATCGGCGGGGCCATCTTCGCAGCGATCGAGCATGAGCAGCTTCAGCTCAATGGCGAGCACCAGGCCATATCGACCGTGGTCGCCGATGCTCGCTTCCTTCGCGATCCTGATGGCGAGACGGCGCACGGCGTCGTCACGGTGGACAGCCTCATTGAGGTGGCGTCGTGAGGGCGGGCTCGCTTGATCGCGTCATCATCGTGCAGCGCGCGAGCGAGGTTCGCGACGAGCTTGGCCAGATCACGCAGACCTATACCACCATCGCCACCCTGCGCGCCGCCAAGATCCAGGCCAGCACGACCGAGTTCCTCCAGGGTGCCGGCCTGCAGGGCGAGGCCGCGGTGATCTTCCGCACCCGATGGCTGGATGGTCTCAACGTACGGGACCGGGTGCTCTGCGAGGGCATCGTCCACGACATCAAGGAGCTCAAGGAGATCGGGCGACGCAAGGGCCTCGACATCCGCACCGTCGCGAGGAACGCGCAGTGAAGGGGACCAAGCCGCGCCTTGTGGTGGACAACAGCGCTATGGCGCGCGCGCCCGGGGCGCCGACCTGGCTGGCGCGGGAGGCGAAGGCGGAATGGCGTCGGGTCATTCCTGGCCTCGTGAACCGCCGAATCATCACGACCACGGACCTTGGGACTTTGGAGAATTACTGCGTCGCCATCGGGCAGGTGCGGCAGATACAGCGTCGCTTGCAGGAGCTTGGCGGGATCGACCTGCAGCTCATGCGTCTCCAGAACCAGACGATGGCCACGGCGCGCCAGCACGCCGCCGAACTCGGCCTCACGCCGGTGAGCCGTTCGCGTCCAACGATCCGGGAGGATGGCGATGACGAAGACATTTCCGACCTGGATCTTTGACGGCTCGCCGATCCCCGATCCGCTCGGCCATGGCGAGCGGGCGGTCAAATTCCTGCGGGCCCTGAAGCACCCGAAGAGCCGGGCGAAGGGGCAGGCGTTCCAGCTTGACCCGTGGCAAGAGCGCATCGTGCGCCGGATCTACGGCCCGCGGCATGAGGATGGCACCCGCATCGTCAAGACGGCGGTGCTTCTTTTGCCTCGTGGGAATAGGAAAACATCCCTAGTTGCTTCTCTTGCTTTGCTCCACACCCTCGGGCCCGAGCGCGTTCCCGGCGGCGAAGTGATCAGCGCGGCGGCGGATCGAAAGCAGGCGAGGCTTGGCTATGCCGAAGCGCTCGGCATCATCCGCGCCGATGGCCGGCTCGCGAAAGTCAGCGCGCCGGTGGATTCGAAGAACCGGATCACCTCGGCACGGCACGGCTCATTCTATGAGGCCATCTCCTGTGACGCCGGAACCCAGCATGGGCGCACGCCGGTGTTTGTCCTCGCCGACGAGCTCCACGCCTGGAAGAAGCGCGATCTATGGGACGTGCTGCGCTCCGGCCTCGTGAAGACGCCTGGTTCGCTCCTCATCGTCGCCACCACGGCCGGCCGCGGACAGGAGAACATCGCGTGGGACATCGTGGAGGATGCCCGCAAGGTGGCGCGCGGCGAGGTGGTTGACCCGTCTGTCCTGCCGATTCTCTTCGAGGCGGAGAAAGATGAGGATTGGCGAGACGAGGCGGTGTGGCACCGGGTGAACCCCGGCCTTGCCCACGGCTATCCAGACATCGAGGGCTTGCGCCAGCTTGCCCGCGAAGGCGAACGTCGGCCCGGCGATCGGGAAGCCTTTCGTCAGCTCAACCTCAATGTCTGGCTCGACCACTCTGCCGATCCGTTCGTGGAGATGGACGTCTACGACGAGGGCGCGGCGCCGGTGGACCTTACGGCGTTGGAGGGCGAACCGTGCTGGCTCGGCGTGGACATGTCTGTGACCACCGATCTCACAGCCGTCGTTGCCTGCTGGCGAGATGGCGCCGGGGGTTACATCGTCCATCCTTGGTTCTTTTGCCCGCGGGACAATCTGCGGGGCCGTGCTGATCGCGACGGCGTGCCGTACCCACGATGGGCGGAGGATGGCTTCATCACACCGACCCCCGGCAACGTGATCGATTACCGGGCGGTCGAGGGGCTGATCCGGTCGCTCTGCGAGCGATTCCGCGTTCAGGAGATCGCCTTCGACCGCGCCTATGCGCAGCCGGTCATGGGGCCGCTCAATGATGACGGGTTGCCGGTGACCACGCTGCAGCTCGGATGGGTGACGCAGTCGCCGGCGCTGAACGAGCTGGAGCGCGCAATCATCTCCGGCCGGTTTCGCCACGGCGGGCACCCCGTGCTGCGCTGGTGCTTCGAGAATGTGGCCATCCAAACCGATCCGGCCGGCAACCGAACCATGCACAAGGGCAAGAGCCGCGATCGCATTGATGGCGCCTTCGCCACCTGGATGGCGGTTGCGCGCGCTGCCGCAGGTGAGGCCCCGTCCATCTACGAAAGCGACGAGTGGTCGCCCGAACTCATGGTGATGTAAAAATGGCAGCAGCAGCGGAAGAACGCCTTGTCGTCGCGCTCGAAGCCCGAATCCGGGACTTCGAGAAAAACATGGCCAAGGCAAAGAAGAGCGCCAACGACAATTTCGCCTCGATCGAGAAGAGGGCTCAGAGCTCAGCGAGCAAGCTCGCCAGCACCTTCAAAGCGGTCGAAACGAACGCCATGAGCCTCGGCACCAAGCTGCTGGCGCTGGGTGGCATCGGCCTTGGTGCCAGAGAGGTGATCGCCTTCGCCGATTCCTGGACGCGCGCAAACAACTCGCTGAAGATCGCCGGCCTCTCCGGCTCTGAGTTGACCACCGTCATGGGCCAGCTTTTCGATGCAGCCCAGCGGCAGGGCGCGCCAATCGAGGCACTGACCACGCTCTACGGCCGCGCCGCCCAATCCGCCAAGGAGCTTGGCGCAACGCGGCAGGATCTGGTCCAGTTTTCTGAGGATGTCGCCGTGGCGCTTCGCGTGGCCGGGACGTCGCCTAGCGAGGCCACCGGCGCACTGCTCCAGCTCTCTCAGCTCCTGGGCAGCGCCCGCGTGCAAGCGGAAGAATTCAACAGCGTGAATGAAGGCGCCCGGCCGATCCTCCAGGCGGTAGCAAATGGCATCGAGGAGGCCGGCGGCAGTGTTTCGAAGCTGAAGGCGCTGGTCACGGACGGGAAGATCTCCAACGCTGGCTTTTTCAAGGGCTTCCAGGCCGGCGCGGAGGGGTTAAGGGAGCAAGCCGGGAGCGCCACCGAGACGATTGCCCAGGGCTTCACGCGCGTGTCCAACGCCATCACGAAGGCCGTGGGCGAACTCGACAAGACCTCAGGCGCCTCGGCGAACGCCGTCGAGAACATGAAATCCGTCGCCACGGCGATCGAGGCGATCCCGACCGCTGTGAATGCAGCCGTCGATAAGCTCGGGGATCTCCAGCGTTGGCTCACCAGCGTCGGCAACTCTCCCTTCTGGCAGAAGATCGGCCCCCTCATCGGCGTGGACTTTTCCGCCGCGGAGGCGGCGCGCAACGGCCTGTTGCCTGCGCCGAGAGACCAGGGCTTTGCTGCGCTCAAGAACGGCCAGGGGACCCAGCTCGGCGCCGGGTTCGAGGTATCGGACCTTGCCAGCGGCAGCACGAAGCCTGCCGCGAAGACGATCAAGGCGGCCGATTATCCAGTGATTGGCGGCAAGGAGAAAAAGGGCGCCGCCGACAAGGTGAGCGATTACGATCGGGAAGTGGCGGCGGTGAACAAGCACACCGAGTCGCTGCGCCTCGAAGCCGAGATGATGGGCAAGAGCACCTTCGAGACGGACAAGGCCCGGGCGACGCTCAGCCTTCTCACGGCCGCGAAGAAGGAAGGCCTGGACATCACCCCGCAGTTGCGGGCCCAGATCGAGCAGGAAGCCGAAGCCTATGGCCGGGCATCCGAGCAGCTGGAGCGGACGGCCGAAAATCAGCAGCGGGTGAACCAGCTGCAGCAAGAGCTGGGGAACATCGCCGGCGGCGCCATCTCCGGCCTGATCGATGGGACCGAGAGCTGGGGGGATTCGCTCGCCAACGTCACGAAGCGCATGGCGGAGCTGGTGCTTCAGGCGGCGCTGTTGGGCGATGGTCCCTTCGGCGGCATGTTCGGCGCTGCGGCGTCGGGGGGCAAAGCCGGTGGCCTGATCGGCTCCGCATTTTCGGCGATGCCGAAGTTCGCCGGCGGCGGTGTCGCTCGCCGGCCTTCCATCTTCGGCGAGGCCGGGCCTGAGGCGGCAGTGCCGCTGCCTGATGGACGGCGGATTCCCGTCGAAATGCGGATGGGTGACCGTGCGGTGGCGGCTCAACAGGCTCCGGTCGTCAACCTGACATTCGAGAACCACGGAGCGCCAGTTGCTGCAGAGGTGCAGCCCGCAACCGTCGCGGCGGACGGATCGATCAACATGAGGGTCGTCCTCCGACAGCTTGAGAATGCTGTGGCATCAAGCATTCGGTCTGGCGGCCCCGTCGCGAAGGCATTCGAGGGTCAATACGGATTGAACCGTGCGCGGGGATTGGGCTGATGACGTTCACCCCTCGACCCCAAGTACCTTCTCCTCATCCATCGGCTTCCATCCGCCTGGGCGAGCCGCATTCTGACAGCAGAGCCAACCGCATGTGCGGTACGGCGGTGGGCGAATCTCTCCCAAACCTCGTTGGCCCCCGATCGGAGTAAGTCATGCGCCATCTCACACGCGCGGAGATTTGGCTCATACGGACGGAGCAAGAGGCCCGGTATGCGCGGGAACGGGAGACGCTTCGTCCGAAGGAAAAGCTCCGCCGCAAGCTGAAGCCGGGGCTTCGCAACCGCATGATCGATATCCTTGTGCCGATCCTGCGACGGGCGGAGCCCACGGCGTTCGCGATCGAAGGTGTCATGCGCTCGAACATCCGCTCGCGACTGTGCCTGAAGGGCTGGGGGTGGCGAGACGCCGACAACGCCTCGGAAGATGTCCTGGAAGCTGCGTTGAACCGTATCGGTGCTGTAAGGCCCGCGTGGAAGCAGGGACAGCCGGAGTGGACACAAGACGGTGTCGTCCATGTACCCCGAACCAGATGCGTTAATTGTGGAAAGACGCTTCCAGAAGAAAACTATAAATATTGCGGGCCAATATGCGCAAAATCGTCAATTGATTACAATTATCGCCGATTTAGAGAGCTAGAGCTAGAATCAATAAAGGCGTTAAGTGATGCCGAAAATTGATGATCTCGCGGACGATGTGTGTCCCGGTTGTGGGGCCCCGCTTCCAGACACTCGACATCCGAATAAAATGTATTGTTCCACGGAATGTTGGGACAGAGACTACAGTAAAATCTTGAATACCGCCTTATTAGAGTCCAGAAAAGGGCGAGTATGCCGGCATTGCGGCGGAAATATCAGTAATGCGCTGCAAGCTAGTGCGCTGTGTTGCTCCAAGAAGTGCAATTCATATTTTCAAAATTCAAAGCGTAGTATGAGATTATCTGACGCGCGGAAGGATCGCGCTTGTCGGTATTGCAAGGGAAAAATCGATGACCGCAGAGATGCACGAGCGATTTACTGCTCAAAGAAGTGTAAAATTGCTCAAGGACTCGCGTTAAAGGCCCAGCGGGCCCTGGATGCGAAGCGCGGTCGGACGTGTGTCGTGTGCGCAGGTAAAATTAGCGATCACCGACAACTCGGTGCCATCTATTGTTCAAAAGTATGCGCATCGCTTCATTACTCGGCACTCAGGAGGGATGCGAGGTCCCGGCTCCGCTGCGACCTGATATCGGGCGGGGTGTGACAAGAGCAGTGGGCCGCACGATTGCGGCTCCTGGTGCTGTCTGCGTTTCTACGACGGTGTTGCGGAGTAGTTCTTGTTCTCGTTTTCTTTGATCCACTCTAGGATGGTAGACCGACGCGCAGAGAACGTACTTCCAGTTTTCGCGATCGGTATTTTTCTATCCTTCACTAGCTCGCGAATTTTCCATTGTGAAAGGCCAGAAAACTCAGAGATGCTTTTGATGCCGTGCAGGTCGTAGCCGCAAGCTGTCCGTGAGGCTGCCATCTACGCCCCCTCTCAGCATCCATCTTGGGAGAGGACAAATTCCCTGACCCCGTCGAGCAGGTTCAGAACGAACATCTCGACAAGGCTCAGCTCTTCCCCAACTCGATCCTCCATGAATTCGCGGCCTACGAGCTGGAGAGCGGCGACGGCGTCGGCCGTCGTCTGAGGTCGGATCGCCGTCAGCTCCTCCTCGATCCGACGAGCCCAGTCGTGCGCCACCTGGGCCTCCTCGCCGTTATCATCGATGTCGTATCTCAGGCGCAGGGCCCGGGTAGCGTTGAGCTCGCTCACGAGGTGAGCGATCCGGCCCTCGGATTTAGTTGTTGCGTCGCTTGTCATGTGCCTGGTCCCTTCGTTGTCGATCAGATGGCGGTGGCGGTAGGGTCGATCACCGCCGCGCTCACGAACGCGTCGAGGTCGGCTGCGCGGTAAAGCACCTTGCCGCCGATCTTCACATACGAGGGGCCCTTGCCGCGGCAACGCCACGAGGCGAGTGTGACCGGCGAGACCGACAGTCGTCGCCCCGCTTCGATTGGATCCAGGAGGCGAGGCGCCTCGCCTACGTTGGCGTTATTCATTCCGTGTCTCCGCTCTCTCCGCATGTTGCGGCGTTGCGGAGACATCAAGCGCGAACGGCCTGCCGGCGTAAAAGGGTCAACTCGCGCATCAAAATAATCTCGTCTTCGCCCCTTACATCACGCCAGTGCGTGCAGAAGCGCTTGAGTTCATGCCGGCTGGCGGGCGGCATTCGCCGCGCTGAGACCATGTCCGCGAGTGAGCCGTGGACCGCTTCGACGAGGTCGACGAAATCGCCCCTCACAGAATTGTCGATGGGATCTGTCGTGACGGCAGCCTCTCTTCCGGTCGCGGCCTTGTAGATCACCGCGAGACAAGACCAGAGCCGTTCTCGAAATTCGGTCTCCGGTCTTTTCGTGGTGATCGCATTGGTGCGTACCGCGCCGCTCACCAGGTTGGCGAGGGATGACAGGCCGTCCGTGCTCTCCTCTAAGATCTGAAGCAAAATCGAAGCGTCTACACCTCCGTCACTTGGATTTGAGGAGGTTTGCTCCAACTCTTCTTGTCGTATGAGCGTTTTAATCAGTGGATCATCGTCTAGTATTTTCGCGATGGACCTAAGGTTTTTTTCGAGGCGTGCCATACGATCGCGCCGTGCCGCGGTCATCTGAAAGGAATGGTTCACACCGTTGCTGCTCAAGAAGGCCAGGTGTGACGTCATCGCGATGTGGATCAAATCCCGATGCTCAGGCGTGAAGCCTCCCACGCGCTCGATCGTGGCGGCGAGATGCTGGTTTGCGTTCATGACGCTTTGCCCTTCTTGAGGGATGACACCGCACCGGTGCCCAGCAACGGCCCGACCGCCGCCGCGATGGTCTCGACGGCGGCCCGTTCGGCGCTGTCGTGAATGTGGCTATAGCGCTGCTGCGTATAGGCCTGAGACTGGCCAAGCACCTTCCCTACGATCGGCAGGCCCACGCCGGCGCTGGTGGCGAATGACGCTGCGCTGTGCCGAAGGTCATGGACCCGGAGCCCGATGATTTCGGCCTTCGTGCACACAGCGCCGAAGGGGCGCTGGAGCGACGTCATGCGCTCGCCGTGGCGGCGGCCGGCGATCACATAGGCGCAACCTTCCACTTTCGGAACGGCCCTGAGGACGGCCAGGGCGGCACCTGACAGGACGATGTCCTTCCGGCCGGTCTTTGAGGTCGGAAGCCGGAGCACGCCACGCTCCATGTAGACGAAGCTCCATTCCAGGGTGAGGATTTCCGAAGAGCGGGCGCCAGTGAGGATCAGGAGCCGCAGGGCAGCAGCAGCCCATGGCGAGACGGTCCGCTCCGCCTCGAGCGCGGCGAGCGCGGCGCCGAAGCGCGCGAGTTCCTCCAGGGTCAAATAGCGGTCGCGCTTGTTCTCGCCGAACTTTGAGATGCCGAGGGCAGGGTGGTCATGCGCTCCGATGATCTGCCGCTTCACCGCGAAGGAGAACACGGCCACCAGAATCGTCAGAGCATAGTTCGCCCGGCGCGGGGTCCCCTTCATCGCCTCGTGCCACTTCTCCACTTCGGCCCGGGTGATGTCGCCGATCTGCTTCGCGCCGAAGGTCGGCCGGATCTTGGTCTCAAGGAGCTTCCTGTAATCGGCCGCAGTGCGCTCCGCGCGCTTTGCGCGGGTGAAGGCAAGGAAGTCATCGGCCACCGCGTCGAAAGTCGGTGTGCTGGTTTCCTCTGGGAACGGATCCTGCCCCAATGCGACGGATGCTAGGATCTCCTTCGCCCGCTCCCGAGCCCGATCGAGGTTCACCACATCAACGGCGCCGAGGGTGATTCGCTTCGTCGCCTTCCGCTGGCGGAATTGCACGACAAAGGCCGCCTTGCCGGCCGGCGCGACGCGCACTCCGAATCCGGGGAGATCCTCGTCCCACCAAAATTCGGTTTTCCCGGAGGGCGTCAGGCCCTTCAGGAGGGCCTTCGTGAGCCGCGCCGTTGCCATGGTCCGTCATCCCAGATCGTGCTTACACGACGCGCTCCGTCAGCCTCGCTGAGGACGCTGTGTAAGCGCATGGTAAGTCGGATGGCGCAACGTGCAACAATTTTCGGAAACCCACAGCGGAGTTTGAAGCGAGTTGTGGCAACGATTATCGATAGCTTGATGGCCTGCGTCAAATTTGCGATATGTGGCTGAAAGAGACTCTGACTCCGTCAATCTAGGTTCGAATCCTAGTCCCCCAGCCAATTGAAATCATTAGAGAAGTTTGCGGAACAAACACGCGAAAGCGCTCCATGCGATGCGCAGCGCAAATTTCGTTCCTCTTCCGGGTCGCTAGTGCGCCCTGGTGGCCGCAGCGACCAATTTACCTAATCCAGAGCACCCTCTGCCAAGTCCGGAGCCGGTGGCCGGTGAGGAATACCTGCCAGCGATGTGAAGCTTACTCTTTCAACGGAAGGGTCTACCCGCCTTGCCGAGCAACGGAACGACGTTGTGCGGGCGAGGCGCAGCGGCCAGGCATACCCTGTTCCGGCCGGTGGCCTTCGCTTCGTAAAGTGCGAGGTCCGCCCGCCGGATGGCTTCGCCGCAGCTCTCGTTTGAGGAGATATCCGCGACACCAGCGCTTACCGTGGCCTGCGGCAATATTTCGTCGGGGTTCTGCTCCACCGCCAGCCGGATGGTCTCGGCGATCAGTTTCGCCCGTCCGGCGGAGGTGCGTTCGAGCAACACGGCGAACTCTTCACCACCGATACGGGCGACCAGCGAGGCGGCCGGGACCGAACGCTTCAACAAGTCAGCGAACGAGCGGATCACCTCGTCGCCCATGGCATGGCCGTAGGTATCATTGATCTGCTTGAAATGGTCGAGATCCAGCACGATGACGCTGGTGGGATAGTTCAGGCGGCGGGCCTCCCGCAGGATCCGAGCCGAAATGGCATCGAACCCTCGCCGGTTCGCGAGGCCCGACAGCGGGTCGGTATCGGCCGCGATCTGGGCGTCGGTGATGACGCTTTGCACAGCGATGAGAAGCACCAGCAGGCCGGCGGCAATCAACAGGATGCCGGTGGTCGCCTGTGAGAACAGGGCATAAAGGCTATGGATGTATTCGCGTGGCGTCGCGCCGGTGCCGATACCAACCGCAAGAAAAGCCTTGATGGGAAAATGGATCGCGATGATGCCGAAAGCCATCGCCAGGGTGACCTCAAGCGGCGTTCGGCGGCTGACGCGCAGGATGACCCAACCCGAAGCCGCGCTCGCCAGGGCGAACGGCAATTGGTAGGCCAATTCATAGGCAAGCGTGTTGCGGGGGCCGTTCCAGATCAGAAGGCCGATCACCGTCGTGATGACGATGATGGCCGCGATCAGCCGCCAGGGCGGCGTGCGGCGATAGAACAGCGCAAGGGCCGCAGTCATGCACAGGAGCCCGCCCGCGAAGGTGGCATAGGATGCGAACGCGAACGGCGCGGGCCATGATGTGCGCGGCAGGATGAAGAGGCTGATGGGTGTCAGCATACCGATCAGATAGCTCAAACTGAACCAGAGAGCCGCCCGGTGGGTCGGATTGACGAACGCCACGATGGCGAAGCTGGCCGCGAACAGGGCCGCGGTCGCAAAGTTCACCACCAAGGCGAAGGATGCACCATCCATTTTCGACTCCGGAGGTTGCCCGTTCGGGGCGTCCTCACACCAGAAGGCCCGAGAATGTCTCAATTTGAACTTTAGATCTGTTGCCCTTTGCGGCGACCCGCAAGCGGGCCGCAGGTCCGTGGTCCTTCCGATAGGGTATCCCGCCGGGACCGGACTGCGAAGCGCCAGGTGCCGGCGTGTTCCACCTTGCGTGCCAAGCGCTTGCGCGCAGGCGCCGAAAGCCTGCAAATGGAGTCCAATCGCGAGGCTGAGACGCCGTGTTCAACTGGAACGACCTGATCTATTTCCTTGAGCTGGCCCGCCAGGCCCGCCTGATGACGGCAGCGCGGCGGCTCAAGGTGGACCACACGACGGTCAGCCGGCGCATTTCGGAGTTGGAGAAGGATCTGGCGGTCAAGCTGTTTGATCGCAAGCCCGATGGCTTCGTGCTCACCGAGCAGGGCCATCGCCTGTTCGTCATCGCTGAGCGCATGGAGCAGGAGGCGGGGGCGATTCGGGACTCCATCCGCGCCACGCCCAGCGCACCGGAAGGGCGTGTGCGCGTCGCTTCCATGGAGGGCATCGGTGCCTTTTTCCTGGCCGAGCGTTTCGCGGAACTCTCGGCCAAGGAGCCGGGGATTACCGTGGAACTGGTCACCGAGCGCCACCTGATCAACCTCACAAAGCGGGAGGCGGATATCTCAATCTCCTTCGTGCCGCTTTCGGGCCAGCGGCTCGTGGTGCGCAAGATGGGGGAATTCCGGCTGGCGCTCTATGCCGCGCCCGAATACGTGCGACGGCGCGGCCTGCCGGCCACCTGTGCCGAACTGGCAAACCATGTGTTTGTCGATTACGTGGAGGATCTGGTGGCCATCCAGCCCGTGCACTGGCTGATGGAGGTCCTGGATCCGCCCAACGTTGCGTTTCGTTCCACAAGCATGCACGCCCAGCAGAACGCCATCGCCGGCGGGGCAGGCATCGGTTTGCTGCCCTTGTTCTCCGCCAAGTCGAATCCGAGGCTCATCCCCATCCTCACCGAGGAGGTGGTGGTGAAACGCGACCTGTATGTGAGCGTCCACGAGGATCTGGAATTCATGGGCCGGGTGCGCGCGGTGATGCGCCATTTGACCGAGGTGTTCAAACGCGACGCGGGTTTCCTGAACGAAATTTGACACGTGCCGCCAGGAGGGGCCCCGTGGGCTCCCCCTGGCGGCCGTGTGTTCGTACCACGCCAGCTCTATCGAAGATCTAGAGACCGCTTCATTGATCCGGGGCTAGGCGGGTTGCTTGGACAGGTCGACGCGCGGCGGCATGGCCTTTTCCAGCTCTTCCTTCGTCACCTTCTTCTTCACTTCGAACTTGTTGTCCTCGATCCGCGAGATGTAGCAGTCGATGATGCCCGAATGGTCCTCCTTGCGCAGGCGCTTCGCGCCCTGCGGGTGACCCAACGCGTTCTCCATCACCAGCCCTTCCAAGGCTTCGATCACAAGCAGGTCGTCTTTCTTCGACTTCCAGCCCGTGGTCTCGATGGCCTGCTTGAGGGCGAACACATTCTCCCAAGACTGCCAGGCGTGGCTCTTCGCCATGACGCGGCTGGAGGTCTTCTCGCGCGCGTCTACGTCGTCGATCTCCATCAGGCGATTATGCTCCTTGTGGAACGAATCGTCCTTGTACTTCAGCATCCGGGGGAAGTTTTCGACCAGATAAACCCCTTCAGCCGCGCCCTGAAGATCGGCCGGGGCAATGGCCTCCATGGTTCCGCAGATGGAATACATGCGCATGGTCTTTTCCAGGCCCATGGTCTTGGCCTGGGTATAGAAGGCGATCGATTGGGCCCCGAAGAAGACGGAGAACAGGACTTCGGTGTCCTGCTCGATCTTGGCGAGATAGGGCACCATGTCCTTGGCATCCAGCGGCACGAAGATCGGCGGATGCACTTTCCCGCCCAATTTCTCGATGACCGCCTTGTGTTCCTGATAGTGGCTATGGCCCCAGGAATAATCGGGGGAGATGATGGTCCAGGTCTTGCCGAGGTTCTCGAACGCCCAGGGTGCGCCGGCGGCCGCAAGGCCATAGGTATCCGTGCCGGTGCGGAAGGAATAGCGCGTACCCTTGGAGCCGGTGACCTCGGTTGCTTCGCCAGCCGAGAAATAGACGGTCTTCAGTTCGGTCGCCACCGGCACCGAGGCCAGCATGACGCCGGAATGAACCGAGCCGATGATGAAGTTCGCACCACCGCGCTCGATCAGGGAGCGCAGCTTGCGGGCGCCGGTCGCCGGATTGGACTCCGTGTCCTCCGTCACCAGCTCGACCTTGCGGCCGGCAATACCGCCCTGTTCGTTCACCAGCTTCACGGCCGTCTTCGCGGCCTTGTCGTGCCAATAGCCCCAGGAGGCGAAGCCGCCGGTCAGTTCGCAATGATTTCCGAGGATGATGGGTCCGCTTGCCTGGGCATAGAGGTCCCGCGTGAGGCCGAGATAGGATGTGCCCGCCGCAACGCCGCCTGCCAGCGCGTGGGAGAGGAAGCTGCGGCGGTTGAGGCCACCCGTCGTCACTGTCGCACCAGTTTTCGGCTTGCTATCGGTCATTGATCCCGCTCCGGTTGCTGCGACCCGCTAAAGCGCCACGCCGAGATAGCGATGGACGGTGCTCGGGTCTGTTGTGAGTTGCTGGGGTGTCGCCTCATGGACGACCTGTCCCTTTTCCATGAGGTAGATGCGCGAGGCGAGGGTGAGCGCCGTCCTCAAATTCTGTTCCACCAGGAGGACGGATACGCCCCGCTTGGCGATGGCTGCGATCTCGCGCCGGATCTCTGCCACCAGCTTGGGCATGATGCCCTCCGTGGGCTCGTCCAGCAGGATCAGCGAGGGCTGGCGCAGCAGGCAGCGGCCGATGGCGAGGATCTGCTGCTCGCCGCCAGAGAGCGTTCCCGCCGGTTGGTGGCGCCGTTCCGCCAGACGCGCGAACCGTGTGTAGATTTCCTCTACCAGGGCCGGGTCCGGGGCCTTGCGCAGGCCGAGGTACAGGTTTTCCTCAACCGTCAGCAGCGGGAAGATGCCTCGGCCCTGCGGGACATAGCCGATGCCGAGACCGGAGATCTTGTGTGGTGCCACGCGGGTCAGATCCGTGCCCTGGAAGGAAACCGCGCCCCCCTTGCGGGGCAGCAGGCCGAGGATCGCCCGCAGCGTGGAGGTCTTGCCCACGCCGTTGCGTCCCAGCAGCGCGACGGTCTCCCCCGCGCGGACGTTCAGTTCGACACCCCGGAGCACCGGCACGCGGCCGATGGAGGCGCCAAGGCCCGAGACTTGGAGAACCGGGTTCATTCCACTTCCTCCGGTGTTCCAAGGTATGCATCCTGGACGTCGCGGTTTGCCGCGATTTCCGCCGGGGTTCCCCGGGCGAGAACCCCGCCCGCAGCCATGACCGTGATGAGATCGGCGATGGCGAAGACCACCTCCATGTCGTGCTCGATCAAGATGATCTGGGTCGTCTTGGACAGGGTGACGATGCGCGCCACGGTCCGCTCGGTCTCCGCCGGGCTCATGCCGCAGATGGGTTCGTCCAGCAGCAGAAGCGTGGGGCGGTTCGCAAGGGCGAGGGCGATTTCCAGCAGTGCCACATCGCCGTAAGCCAGCATGCCGGCCATGCGGTGCGCCTGCGCGGCAAGGCCGGTTTCCTCCAGCACCTCGTCCACCCGGCGTGCCACGTCGTGATATCCGAGTGCCGGGCGAATGGGGCTCATGATCTTCTCATGGGCGATCACCGCGACGCGCACATTGTCCGCGACGCTGAGCCCGGAGAACACGCTTTTGATCTGCAGGGTGCGCGACAGGCCCCGCGCGACGATCTGGTGCGGCCTCAGGCCCGCTATATCGTTGCCATCAAAGATCACCTGACCCCGATCGGGAGGGATCATGCCGGTGATGAGGTTGAACAACGTGGTCTTGCCGGCGCCGTTGGGCCCGATCACCGCGTTGAGGCAACCGAACGGAAAGTCGAGGTCCACCTCGTTCACAGCGGTGAGGCCGCCGAAACGCTTGGTGAGACCACGGATCGAGAGCACGTTCTCCATCTCGATCACTCCTCATCCGCAGTGGTGCGGGCTGCCGGCTCATGCGTCGCCCGTAGCCGTGCCGCAAGGCTGTGAAGGGAGCCGACGATGCCGCGCGGCGCGAAGATGACCACCAGGATTGTGATGACCCCGACCGCGATCAGGTAGTTCTCCCAGACACCGGAGACCACTTCGCGGAACAGGATCAACAGCGCGGTGCCCACCAGCGGCCCGAGCAAGGTCCCCGCACCGCCGACGATGGCCCACACGACGGCCTCGCCGGACACATGGTAGAACATGAACGACGCCGAGGCATAACGGCCGAACAGGGCGAACAGCGCGCCGCCGACCCCGGCGATGAAGCCGGCGAGAACGAAGGCCATCCAGCGCGTCGCATAGACATTGATGCCGATAAGGGAGGCCCGTTTCTCATTCTCGCGCACCGCGGCGAACCGCAGGCCCAGCGGGCTCCCGACCACCAGGGCCATCAGGCAGTAGCAGGCGATGCAGGTGAGGAGGACGAAGTAATATTGGGTCGTCCGGTCGGTCAGCGAAAGTCCGGCGGCGGCGAGCAGCGCCGGTGCGCTGAAGGAGAGGCCGTCATCTCCGCCGGTCACGCTCTTCGCCGACATGGCGATGAAGTAGAAGATCAGCGAAAAGACCACGGTGATGATGGCGAAGTAATGCCAGGTAAGACGCACGGCGAAGGCGCCGGCCACCGCAGCCATCGCCGTGGCGGCGACCACGCCCAGCAGCATGGCGGGCCACAGGCCGAGGCCGAAGGTGGATATGCCGATTGCAACGCCGTACATGCCGAAGCCGAAGTAGAGCGCCTGCCCGAAAGACAACAGGCCCACATAGCCGAACAGCAGGTTGACGCTCGCCGCCAGCAGCGACCAGATCAGGATCTCGGCCACCACGTTCACCCAGAAAGTCGCGCCGAGCGCGGGCAGGACGAACGGCACGGCGGCGAGGGCACTCACCAGGACCAGCGTGCCAACGGCGATCAGGGCTCGGGGACGGGAGGAGGGGGGGGACACTCATCGCGCGGCTCCCGCGAACAGGCCGTGCGGACGGACGAGAAGCACCGCGCTCATGACCGCCAGGGAAACGATGCGGGCAATGGTGGGGTCGGCAACGCTGGAGATGACGCCCTCAAGCACGGCGAGCAGCACCGCCGCCGCCACCGTGCCCTTGAGATTTCCAAGCCCGCCGATGACCACGGCCATGAAGCTGACCGGCAGGATGTCCACCCCGGCGCGGAAGTCCACGGTCGTGATGGGCGCCGCAATGGCGCCGCCCAACAGGGCC
>NZ_JBAFWT010000042.1:0-34070 GCF_043195195.1 Roseixanthobacter psychrophilus | reverse complement strand
TCGGAGAATGCGCGGATTGTCTATCGCCTATCGGGCACCGGAACCGATGGGGCGCCGCTGCGGGTCTATCTGGAGCGCTTCGAGCGCGACCCGTCCCGCCACGATATGACCGTCGAAGACGGGCTTGGCGGTTTGGCGGCGGTCGCCCGCCAGATCGCACGCATAGAGGAGACAACAGGGCGCCATACGCCATCGGTCATCACTTAGAGCCGGATTTGAAAATTTCCGTCATCTGGCAGGGGCGACATAATTTATGCGCGCGTCCACGGTGTCGGTGCCCGATGGTTGCGCTCTCAAGTCGCTTTCGGACGAAGGGCCGTATGAAGGTCACCATACGTGCGCGCATTGTCACCGGGCGTCGGCGGAGCGTTGGGCCGAAGAGGGGTCGCCCTCCGGCGTCATGCCCTTCAGGAACTTGAAGAGGTCACTGCCGGTGGAAAGGACGAGGGTCGTGTTCTCGGCAATGATGGACTTGTAGGCCTGCATGGTCCGAGTAAATTCATAGAATTCCACCGCTTCGGGACTCTGATTGTAGGCCCTCGCGTAGATTTCTGCCGCCTTGGCGTCGGCGACGCCAAGAATCTCCTCGACCTGCCGATAGGCTTCCGACTGGATTTTGTTCAGGTCACGCACCCGGTTTCCGCGAATTCTGGCGGCCTCGCCGTTACCTTCCGACAGGAAGCGTTCCGCAATCTGCCGCCGCTCACTGATCATTCGATCATAGATCTTCGGGCGCACGCTTTCGTTGTAGTTGATCCGCTTGAACCGGATATCGAGCAGCTCAATGCCGAAGATGCGCACCTTCTCGGCGGCGGCGGCAATGATCTCCTGCTCGACCAATTGGCGCCCCATCTGAATCGGCACCAGCGAGCCGACATCCTGCTCACGTTCCGCCTCGGTCAGCAGTGTGTCGCGCACTGGCACGCGGTCCTTTGTGGTACGGATGATCTCGATCAACTCGTGCTTGGCGACAGCATTGCGGGTCTCGCTGCCGAGGATATCATCGAGACGGGACTGGGCGCTGCGCTCGTCGCGCAGCCGAAGAAAATACTGGAGGGGATCGGTGATCCGCCAGCGGGCGAAGAGGTCCACCGCGATGTAGAGCTTGTCCTTGGTTGGCATATCCGACGGGTTGCCGTCCCACTCGAGAATCCGATTGTCGATGGGGTTAACGTCCTGAATGAACGGAACCTTGAATTTCAGGCCAGCAGTGGTCACGGGCTCGCCAACCGGTTTGCCGAACTGGGTGATAATCACCTGCTCGACTTCGCTTACCGTATAGATCGAACTCATCGAGATGTACGTTCCGATACCCAGAACCGCCAGGGTGGCTATTAGCGTGGTCCTGTTCATGGCTTCTCTCCCTTCTGGGCGTCGAGATCAAGCAGTGGCAGGATGCTCCGCGTCTGTTCATCGATAACGATCTTCGAGCGTATGCCCGGCATGACGTCCTGAAGGGTCTCGACATAGATTCGGCGGCGCGTGACCTCCGGGGCCTTGCTGTATTCGGCCAGCAACGCGCTGAACCGGGCGGCATCGCCTTCCGCTTCATTGATCCTCTTGAGCCGATAGCCGTCGGCCTCGCGGATGCGCTGATCCTTTTCGCCCTCGGCCAGCGGGATCACCTTGTTGTAGTCGCGCCGGGCTTCGTTGATCAGCTTCTCCTTCTCCTGCTGGGCCTGGTTAACCTCGTTGAAGGACTCCTGCACCGGCTCGGGCGGATTGATGTTCTTCAACTGGACCTGGTCGATGCTGATCCCCATGGCGTATTTGGTCGAGAGCGCCTGCATCTTGGTCAACGCTTCAGACTCGATTTCCTGGCGGCCGATAGTGATAACCTCGTCCACGGTGCGGTCGCCGACGACCTCGCGCATCACGGACTCCGAGACATAGCGGAGGGTTGCGCTCGGTTCCCGAACTTCGAAAAGAAAGCTTTGAGGATCTGAAATGCGGTATTGAACCACCCATTCGACCAGCGCGGCATTCAGATCGCCGGTCACCATCTGCGTTTCCCAGGTTGCGTCGCGGGGAGACGGGCTCTGGTAGGGATCGGTGGCTCCCGCAGTCGTAAATCCGAACTCCTGCTTCAGCTGACGTTTGACGGGAACGATTGTTGTCGTATCGATGCCCAGCGGTAGCTTGAAGTGCAGTCCCGGCGGAACGTCCTTGAGATATTTGCCGAAACGTTGCACGACCGCGACGGAGTCGCTCGACACAGTATAGTAGGCCGTCCATGCTCCAAGGCCGACCAGCGCGAGGACGGCGAGAATGATCAGTCCGCGCGGGCTGCCGCTTGGCATCATCTTCTTGATACGATCCTGCCCCTCGCGGACCAGGTCTTCCATATCGGGACCGGGTGTGGCTCCGCGACCCGAGGGGCTGCCCCGATCGCCGTCTCCGCTCTGCCATGGCATTGGAATGTCCCCTCTTGTGGACGCTTGAGGCGCCGCTCAGCGCCTCTGAATTGCTCAGACTGGCCAAAGACCCGCGCCACGGCGTCGGTCGTGTACTCGATCGCCCGATCGAAGGGCACTACATGGAGCATGCTGGTACCCCAAGGTGTACACAGACATCGAGAACGCCACACTAGGCGCAGCCTGTCCGCCAGCATGCCGTGTTGATGTCGTAGACTCTCTGCTCGCATCGACCTGGCCGATCCCATCACATTGCGCCGCAGTCCATTCCGATCAGCTGGTCCGCCGTTTTCTTCTGCTCGGCATCCAACACCGCGTACAGCTTCTCTGTTGCGGGTTTCGCAGCTTTCAGAGCGTCGACCATGGCTTCCATGCCCTTGATACGGGCATCCATCCGCTCGGTCGCGCTGCCCTGTTGCATGGCCTCCATCATGCCTTGGCGCATCTGCTGCATAGTATCCACCCGACTCTTGATGGCTTCGGCATATCCGTTCCAGGCGTCCATTTGGGCATCGCTGATGTTGAGCGCGCCCTTCAGGTAGGCGAGCCGCCCATCGACCATGGCGTCCATTCTGGCTGGGCTCCCCATCATGGCCCCGCGGCCCATCGTGGCTTGGCCACCCGTCATGCCGGGGCCACCCATCATGCCCTGATCCATCATGCCCATCATGCTCATTGTCGGACAGCCACCCCCCATCATGCCCATCATGGGCCCTGTCTGGGAGGAGGTCTGGGCAACGGCGGGCGAGAGACTCATCGCACCCAATGCGATGGCAAGAGTGGCGGTCGTAAGCAACCTATTCATTGTAGGATTTCCTTTCCTGTCGGTGACACGGACTCGGAAGGTCGATTTCGGAGACAAAGGCCTGCCCCAGAGGGCTTAGCGCTTCCGGGACCGAGCTTTCGTATCCGCTTTGCTGGGTGCCGCAGAAGGCTTCTGTGAATTCGGGATCGAGCCCGTAGCCGCAGAAACAGTCGTCTCGGTCTCGGCCTGGCACCAATGATCCAGGTGCCGGCCGTGCAGCCTCCCCTCGCCTTCCCAAAGCGCGTACGCGCGCTCTGCCGTTCTCTTTCGGAGCACCTCAGCGTCTTTCGGCGCCTCTTTACGTAGCCATCATGGATTCCTCCGCGCGAACTGAGATTCTTGAACAGCGCAAAGATCGCTCCAGAGCACGCGGAGTTCTTTGATCCAGGTTTAAGACGTGGTCGAGCAGAAGCGGATATTTGTTTTGGAAGTGGACGACCGATTTGCAGGGGGTAGAAGGCGTGGCGTGCACGGATGGGCTCATCAGCATCCGTCTTGGCTACTTGACCGCAGCCTTAGGACATCCCGCAAAATAACTGAATCGCTGTGGTGTGCGGCGGTATGGTTCAGGGTTGGGGGATTCCCGGTCGCGGCGAACTGGTGTAGCTCGGCGGCATGATCGATGCAGACGCCATTCGGCAACGATGGGAGACGGTCGGCTGGAAGCTCGACGAGCGGGGCCGGCGCTTGTTCGCGGCGGGCGAGGCGTGCGCCGCCGGGCGGGGCGGGCTCGTGGCGGTGTCGAAGATCACCGGGCTTGCCCGCTCGACGATCAACCGCGGCAAGCGCGATCTCGACGCCGAGCCGCTCGGACAAGGCCGTGTGCGGCGCAAAGGCGGCGGCCGCCGCGCCGTCGTCACCAAGGACCCGGGGCTCGTGCCTGCGCTCCGACGGCTGGTCGAGCCCGCGACGTTGGGCGACCCCATGCGGCCCTTGCTGTGGGTGTCGAAAAGCATGGACAAGCTCGCTGCGGCCTTGACGGAGAGGGGGCATCCCATCAGCGCCGACACGGTGCGCAAGGAATTGGTGAAGCTCGGCTTCTCGCGCCAGCTCAACCGCAAGGCGGACGAGGGCTCGAAGCATCCCGACCGCGACGCCCAGTTCGAGAACATCAACGCCAAGGTGGTGGCGGCGCAGGCCGCCGGCCAGCCCGTCGTCTCCGTGGACACCAAGAAGAAGGAGCTGATCGGCGCGTTCAAGAACGGCGGAAGCGACTATCGTCCCAAGGGCGATCCGCGGCGCGTGAAGGTGCACGACTTCGAGGACAAGACCCTGGGCAAGGTGGCGCCCTACGGGGTTTACGACGTGACTGCCAACGAGGGCTGGGTCAGCGTCGGGATCACCGCCGACACAGCCGAGTTCGCCGTCCAATCGATCCGCACGTGGTGCGAGCGCATGGGGCGACCGCGCTATCCCTATGCCCGCGAGCTGACGATCACGGCGGATTGCGGCGGCTCGAACGGGGCGCGGGGATGTCCCGCCCGATGTTGAAAAAAGGGAGGGCGGCGTTGCTCGCCTTGAGCCGGTAGGCTCGGGGTGCTGAATCCAACGAAGGAAAGCAACGCCATGGAGAACCCTACCACATCGGCGGCGGTGACGCCGTCTGCGCTCGTCGAGGCAGCTGTGGACGAGGTCCGCGCCAGCTTCGAACGCCTGTGCCTGACGGCCGGGCTGGCCACTCTCACCGGGATGATGGAAGAGGATGCGGCTCGGCTCTGCGGCCCTCGCCATGGTCGCGGTGGCGATCGGGAGGCTCATCGTTGGGGCAGAGCCAAGGGAAAGATCGGCTTTCACGGCGGCAAGGTCGAAGTCGAGCGCCCTCGGGTTCGTGCCCGTGACGGCGGTGAGATGCCCCTGCCGAGCTGGGCGGCGGCGGTCGACGAGGATCTGCTCGGCCAATGGGCGCTCAATCTGATGCTGATGAACGTGTCGACCCGCAAGTTTGGCCGCGCCGTCCGCCTGCCCGGCGGCGACATCCCCGCCGAGCGGGGAGCCGGCGTGACCCGATCGGCGGTGTCGCGTCGCTTCGTGGCGCTGTCGGCCGAGAAGATGAAGGCGTGGATGGCCGCACGGCGATGGGCACGCCGTAGAATGCGCTGGTAAAACCATAGAGGAGCCCGAACGCTGTCAACACGCCGGTCGGGCCCATGCCAATGACCGTGACCGTGCCGCTGATGTGCGGCAGAAAGGTTCCGAGATCGCCGAGCACGCTGGCGACCTCGCGGATATCTGGGCAGAAGCGGGGTCGCCGGAACAGCGAGACATCGTCTGGTCCCGGCGAGCGCCAGCGCACGAGAATGTCCGGGATCGGGACGCGGGTGGCCTAGTGGGCTTCCGCTCCGTAGACACCGGTCGGCATGCGCCGTCCGTCGCGTTTTTCCGTTGTCGTCGTCATCTGTCGAACATTTTCGGCCAGATCCGCAGCCCGCCCAAGGTGAGGTCAGCCCAGCCTGCGCCCTGTCCGCCAGCCCACGAGTGCGACTGTCCCAACGAGACCGATCGCGGTAAAGGCCGCACCGGCTAGGAATGTCGCGGAGGGCCCTACGAGGTCCCATAGAAGCCCCGCAATCAAACTCGCGAGCAAGAGTGCCACCCCGCTTGCCAGGTTGAACAGTCCGAATGCGGTCCCGCGCAGGTCTGTCGGGGCGGTATCGGCAACGAGAGCTGCCAGTAACCCTTGGGTCATGCCCATGTGCAGCCCCCAAAGGCCGACGCCAAGCATCACGCCCCAAATCCCTGGTGCGAAAGCGAGAACGATATCGGCGAGGATCAGCGCCACGAAACCCGCCGCAAGCACCAGCCTTCGATCGTATCGATCCGATAGCGCTCCCATCGGATAGGCCGATGCTGCGTAGACGACGTTCATCACCACCAGCACCAGTGGCATGAGCGCGAGCGACAGACCCGCGTCCTCGGCGCGCAGGATCAGGAAGGCCTCGCTGAAGCGAGCGAGCGTGAGCACGGTTCCGACGGCGACGACACCCCAGAACAGGCGGCCCAGCCGTCCAAGCTCGCTCCAACGGATCGGAACGCGCGCCTCCGCGGGAGGTCGAGCCTGCGCCGGCTCCCGGACGCCGAGAACAAGGACGGCCACAGCGATGAGTCCGGGCACCACAGCGAGCCAGAAGACCAGGCGGAAGTCGTCGGCGAACAGCGCCATCAGCGCCATGGCAATCAGCGGGCCGCCAAACGCGCCGACGGTATCGAGCGACTGCCGAAGGCCATAGGCCGCGCCGCGCCGCCCGGCGGGGGAAAGATCGCCGACCAGAGCGTCGCGCGGCGCGCCGCGGATGCCCTTGCCGATGCGGTCAGAGAAACGGGCGACCAGTACCCAGGAGGGCGTCGGTGCCAGCGCGAACAGCGGCTTCGATAGGGCGCCGAGCCCATAGCCGATGACGGTCAACGCCTTGCGCTTGCCAAGCCGGTCGCTGAGCCAGCCCGAGAACAGCTTGGAGATCGAGGCGGTGGCTTCCCCGATGCCCTCGATAAGCCCGACCGTCACGGCGCTTGCGCCCAGTACGGTGACGAGGAAGACCGGCAGCAAGCTGTGGATCATCTCCGAAGAGATGTCCATGAACATGCTGACCAAACCGAGGGCCCAGATGCTACGCGGGAGCCCGGGGGAAGCGGTCTGAGCTACGGCCTGATCGGCTTTATCCATTTCGTAGATCTGAGCCCATGGCGGCAATCTCAGTCATCCCCTCATTTTGTCAATCGCGTGTATCTGACGGAAAAACGCAACTTTGGGTGGGTATAAATTCAATTGGCCGAGCCGCGAACAGGCCTATCCGCCGAAACGACGCTAAAAGAACCGCAACCTAGGCGGGAGTTAATTCGCGATCCGGTCCGTTTTTCGCGGGAGAGTTGCGCTCGCAAAATGAGGGGATTCTTGAGGGCGGCAATGTGTCCAGACGATCGCGGTTCCTATCCGCCGCGAGTGCGCAACGCGCTGGTGTTATCCCCTCGCCCGATGACCGTCCAATTCCAAGCGTCGTCGTCTTACGTGTCCAGTCCTCGATGTTTCCGAACGTGCTGGCATTTCCAGGCGAGCATCGGCATCACACCAATGCGCGCACGTATTTCAGGCGTCACGTCCAGGAGATCGGGGTTGATCTCGCCACGTTCGAGGACGCCATCGAGGAATTCCCGCTCGTTCGCTGACAGATCGAACAGGAAGGCGAACCTTTCCCGGCAGAGCGCAACGGTCTCCTCGATCCACGCGTCGACATCTCCCTTGCCGGCGAAGCGGTCGCGCGGTAGGCAGATCGCGAGCTTCTGACGAAGCTCGCGCGGGTCGCCTTTGATGGCGTCGACCGACATGGTCCGCCAGTCACGCCGCCCGCAGGCGCCGATGGCGAGCACGGCGGCCTTGATCCGGCTCCAGTCGAGACCGTCGATCGATAGGATGCGGCGCGCGTCGAACAGATCGCGCGCCGCATCCCGGTCGACGACTGCGACGAGCTTGCCGGCGACGATTTCATGGAGATCGAGGACGAGAACGTCGCTCGCTTGCATTTCGCCGAGGGGACGTGACTCCATGCGGGCCGCGCCAAACAGGGGCTGGCGCGCCATATAGTTGACATCGAGCTCCAGTGTGGCGTTGCCGCCAAGCGCGGACGAGTAGCGCGACAGCCACTTGCCGCCGGCATGCTCGTCGGGCTGGCGGCGGACGGCGTAGCCCTGGGACGTGAGGAGACGATTAAGCGCGGCGTCCACGGTTGGGCGTTCGGTTTCCATCACCGCCCGGTCGAGCGCACCGATATAGTTCAGGTCGATATCGACCGACAGGCGGTCGAGACCGAGGTGGAAGACATTCAACGCCGTTCCGCCCTTGAGGACGAGCCGCTCCGACAGGTCCGGATCGCGGGCGATTTCCTGCAGCAAGTCCAGGAGCCTCAGCACCTTTTCGAGGGTACCGAGCTGGTGCCCGGTCTCGTCCGCAATGCGCTGCAGCGTTTGGGCCGAGGGCGCCGCCATTCACAGTCCCTCGAACCGGCGTTCGACGACGTCGATGGGGAGGATGACGTTCCAGCCCTTGGCTGTCCTCCCCTCGCCCGATTTGGTGCCCAGAGCATATCTCGCCTGAGACGGCATCATGGTGCGGAGCTCTTCGAGCGCAGCGTCCGGCACACCCAGCCGTTTCTGCTCGCGCTCCAGCCAGGAGCCGAGAGCGCCAGCGGCCGTAGCATTGCCGAGCGCACGCGCGTACCGGACCAGCGCCGCGGCGTCGACCCGTGCCACCAGGTCCAGCGAGTTGAAGAGCTCCTCCGCGTCGCCGGCGAGGTCATAGCGGTCGAACAGATCCGCGATCGTCCGCTCGATCGTCGTCACGCTGACCGTCAGCCCCAAGCGGTCGACCGCCGTGACGCCATCCGGCGGCGCGAAGCCGCGCGGCGGCTTGACGAACCGGCAGGTGAAGCCGACGGCTTCGAACACGCCGGGCTCGCCGGGCGCGATCACCTGCACGTCATGCCCCTCGGTGTAGGCGCAGCCGTGCAGCTCGAGGGCCGAGTGATAGGCGATCACGCCGCCACGGCGCAGACGAGAGGCGGCCAGGAAGCGGTCGACGGACCATTTGCCGGCGTCGGCATGCTTGGGCACGGATGCGAAGACACCGCGCGCGACGCGCCGGATGTTGCCGGCTTGAAGATGCTGGGCGAGCATCGCCGTTACGACCTTGTCGCCAGAGCGGCGGCCGACAGCGGCGGCGTATTCGGCGCGGCTGAAGACCGGGTGAGCGCTGAAGAAGGGCGCGGATATGAGCCGGGACATGGCGGTTTCGGGCTTCACTTTGACAAAATCGATCATAACCATATATGAGATATGGCTTCGGCCGTCAATAGTAAAGCAGCGATCGAACCAGCCTGCTATGCCAAAATTGTCCAAAGCCATATATGAGATATGGCTTTCGCCGAACTCAGGATAGAGGGCCTACTTCGCAGCCCCCTCCGCCTTCCTCCGGCTCCACACGAGCTGCGCCTCGTTCCCGTCCTCGGACTGGAACAGGGAGGCGCTGATGGGTTCCGGCAGGCTGGGGTCGTCGAGGCGGACGCGAAAGTAGTCCTTCGGGCTGTCGCCGCCGGAGCGCGCCGCCCAGGCGTCGCCGACGCGGGACTGGCCGACGAACACCCGGAATACCGGCGCGTTCTCATTGTCGCGGTTGTCGTTCGGGACCAGCCGCACCTTCGTGTTGATCGTCAGTGTGTGGATGGAACCAGTCCAGCCACCGTCCTTCGCGGGCGTGAATGTGCCGATCACGGACATGGTCTCATTCCTCCTGGCTTGTGGTTGACGGGAGTTCTGGGGAACGGCGCGCACGGCGGCGCCGCACCGTTTTGGCAGTCGCCTCAAGCGACGCCTCCTTTCGCGCCTTGGCGAAGCCGCGGTCGCTTTCCAGAAACGCGCCGAGCATGAACGGGATCAGATCGGCGACGGACTCGGCTTCGCCATAGGTCGCCCGATAGATTGCCGCGTAGTCGCGCAGCGCCTGGTTGAGGTCGGGACTCACCGTGATGGTGATCTTGACCGGCGTCCGGTCCGGCAGCTTGCCGAGCTTCAGTTCGGCCATGGGCCTGCTCCTTTCATCCGCGGTACGGCCTGAGCACCAAGTCATATGCCGCGTCCGGGACTATTCCGAGAAAGGAAGATAGAAGGACAGTAAAGCCATGGAGATCGTTGGTTTTATATGCAGCCGATATCGGCATAGTAATTTCTCCTATAGCTGGTTGAGGAACGCCAGCAGCTTGTCGTCGGGCCGGAACTTGCCCGGCTTGCTGTCGAACGGGATCGTGCGGGCGAGGATCTTCTCTTTCAGCGCCAGATCGGCGTCGAGATAGATCTGGGTGGTCTCGATGGACTCGTGCCCCAGCCACAGCGCGATGACCGTCTGCTCCACCCCGGCGTGGAGGAGGTCCATCGCCGTCGTATGGCGCAGGCAATGGAAGGTGACGTTCTTCTGCTTCAGGGAGAAGCAGGCATCGCCGGCGACCGCGACGTGCTTTCTCAGGAGGCTCGCCACGGCGTCCGCGCTCAGCCGGCCGCCGCGTGCGCTCGGGAAGACCACATCGTCCGGGGCGGGATTCAGCTCGTCGAGCCAGGCTTCGAGGACATCGGCGACGGGCTTGCAAAGCGGGACAGTGCGCTGCTTGCGGCCCTTGCCGAGGATTTCGAGATGAGCGCCGGTGCCGAACGTCACGTCCTGACGCCGAAGGCCCGTCGCCTCCGACAGGCGGAGGCCCGTTTGCAGGGTCGTCAGCACCAGCGCATGATCCCGGCGGCCGGTCCAAGTGGCCTTGTTCGGCGCCCCGAGAAGCGCATCGACCTCGGGGCGCGTCAGGAAGTCGATCAGCTTCCGGTCGAACCGCTTGGCCGGCATTGCGAGAACGCGCTGTATCTGCGCGCTGTGCGTCGGCATCTCATAAGCGGCGAAGTGGAAGAACGACCGGATCGCGGTGAGACGCAGGTTGCGGGTGCGGACCGTCACACCCCGTTTCTTTTCCAGGTCGCTCAGGAAGGCCGCGATGAGCGGCGCGTCGAGCTTTTCGAAGGCCAGCTTGTCGGGGGCGGTGCGAAGGCGCTTCTGTGCGAAGCGGAGCAGCAGCCTGAACGTGTCGCGATAGGAGCTGATCGTGTTCGCACTGACCCGCTTCTCCTGCATGAGGCGCTGGGTGAAGAACCGTTGCAGCAGCGTCGGGAAGGTCGGGATCGAGGCCGTCATGCCGGAGCCTCCCAACGATGCTGAAGCCGCGCCACCGCCTCCGTCATCAGCCCCGGATTCTGGTGCAGATACCAGTAGGTGTAGTTGAGATGGGTGTGCCCAAGATATGTGGACAGCGCGGGCAACCGGCGCTCGGGGTCCGCGCCGGCGCTGTAGCATCGCCGCAAGACCTCGACCGCCATCGTATGTCGCAGATCGTGCAGGCGCGGCCCAATGGAGGTCGAGGCGCCGCGCATGCCGAGCCTTTTGGTCAGCCGTCGGAACGCGCGATCCAGCGCCGTATGGCCGATGTCGCGTTGCGCTTAATCGTGAGACGCGGTATTACTATGACTTCAATGTTGTAGCGTTGCGCTTAATTTGAGACATTGTACTTAATTGTGAGATTTTTGCTTGCTTTGTTGCGCCTAATGCGAGATTCCTGGTTCCGAACGTTGGACCCGGATTCTGCGCATGAACGATCCAGAATCTGCCCCCGAGAACACCGCCGAGTGGGACGAAGCTTGCCGGCGCGAGGAGGCGGTGCGGAGGTTCGTCCAGCGCCGTGCCGACGGCCAGACGGGTCCGACCGTAAAGGACCTCGCCCGGGAGCTTGGTCTCAGCCGTGCGACGACCTACCGGTTGATCAAATCGTTCGAGGCCGGCTGCACGGTGACATCGCTGCTGGGAAGGTCTCCCGGCCGCCCGCGGGGCCATCTTGTGCTCGATCCGAAACGCGAGGCTTTGATCCGAGAAACGATCGAGAGCTTCTACCTGAAGCCGACAAAGCCGCCGATCGCACGCCTCGTCCGCGAGGTCGGCACGCGCTGCCTCGCCTTCGGCTTGGCGCCGCCGAACTGGCGCACGGTGAAAGCCCGCGTCGTCGAGTTGGACCTGCGTGCGAAGGCTCGAAGGCGCGGCGAGGTCGCTCTGCTCAAGTCGACCCTTGCCGTGCCCGGCGAATATCGCGCCTCGCGGCCCTTGGAGGTCGTGCAGATCGATCACACGAAGGTCGACCTCATCGTGGTCGACGAGCAAACGCGAGAACCGCTTGATCGGCCATGGATCACCATCGCGATGGATGTCTTCACCCGCATGGTGACGGGCTTCTATCTCACGATGGACGATCCCTCGTGCCTTTCGGTCAGCTTGTGCCTCTTGCACGCAGTCTTCGACAAGAGCGCCTGGCTACGCGAGCGCGAAATCGACGCCGACTGGCCGATCGCCGGCCTCCCCGAATCCCTCCACACCGACAACGGGGCGGACTTTCGCAGCAAAGCCTTCATACGCGCATGCCGAGACGAAGGAATCGACATCATCTGGCGCCCGCCGGCCACGCCCCATTTCGGCGGCCATATCGAGCGATTGATCGGCACCCAGATGGGCGCCATCCACCTTCTGCCCGGGACCACCCAGAGCAATCCAAACGAGCGCGGTGACTACGATTCCGCCAAGCATTCGAGCCTCACCTTGCGAGAGCTCGAGCGGTTCATCGCACTGGAGATCACGGGCAACTACCATCACATGATTCATTCGACGCTCCGACGTCCCCCAATCGCGGTGTGGAGGGAGCACGAAGGCGCTACGCCCCTGAGGCTACCGAAGGATCGGATGCACTTCTGGGTCTCTTTCTGCCGGAACGGGCACCGCCGTCGCGCCGATGCGCGCAAGGCCGGATCCGGTCAGCTTGACGAGCCGGAGCTCCCGCGTTGTCCTGAGGCGCACGTACCCTTTGCGGCCGAGAAAGTCCGCGTCGATGAGGGTGTTCCCCGGCGTGCGCAGGAATGTCTCGACGAAGGCGCCGACGACCTCCTGCGCACCATAGAGCACACCGTAGGATGCGTCCGGCGCGTTGAAGCGGCCTAGCCGCGACCGGTCGAAATAGATCGGATCATAGGTCGCCGTGTAAAAGCGATGCAGGTCGGCATCCGCAGGACGCACCACAAGTTCCGGGTCGCGGGCATGAAGATCCGCCGGCGGGAGCGGTGTACTCACGCCCCTTGCTCACCATAGCGCTGCGCTGCTTCGACCACGAGTTGCGTGCTGCCTTCCTTCAGGAGGTCGATCGGCCGCCGCCCTCCGAGCCGAGCGTCGGACCGGCTCAGAAAGTTCAGAATCGTCCACGGGCTACGGGTCGGCAGCGCATCCTGGACCTCCTTCAGGCCCGGCACGATCGAGCCGTCGCGATTAAACTGCAGCGTCGGGTAGACCCGCCGGTTGCTCGGTCCCGGCACCGCCAGCAGGCGGCCGTCCTGCACCCGCTTGTCGACCGCCTGCCGTGACACACCGCGCATCAGGGTGCGAACCTGCGCAAGATCATACGCGCCGCCGGCCTCCTTCAGGTCTCGCTCGGCGATGCGCAGGCCCTCGACAATGGCCCGGCTGCGTGCGTCCGGCTCGAACGCCGCCTTGTCGATAACGGCAACCGGCCATTCGGTCTCGAGATCGGCGATTGTGATTTCTGCCCCCACCTCGACGCCCTTGCCGACAGCCGCACTCAGCTTCCGCGCGGCTCTGGGACCCGACGATACGATCGCGACTTTGGCACCTGGCGGAAGTCCATATCGCTTCAAGGCCTGGACTGGATCGCCCTTGAGCATGAACATCGTCAACCTACGGCCTGTGCGCTTGCGCAGCGGCTTCACGCCAGTCGGGGTCACAGTCTGCAGCTTGCTTGCCATCGGTCCAACTCCTGGCAGGAAGATAGGAACGAGAGACAACTTCGTCAACTTTGACAACTCGAACAACCAACCGCGCAGAGCCCTTGGCTTGTCAATCCAGCTCACGCCAATCCACCCGAAACACACCTACCAACGTCGCCTTCAGAACCTACAGGCGCTGTCGATCGCTCAATCTCCCTCCTCGTCTTCCCCATTCTCGGGTCCGAGATCGTCCTCATCGTCGCCCGGCAGCGGGAACCCGCCCGCGCGCAGTTGCACCGTGTCGAGCAGCCCGGCGTCCTCGAGCGCCTCGATGTCGGGCAGGTCGCGCAGCGTATCGGGGTCGGAACAAGAGCTGTGCAAAATCGTACGCTAAGGACGAAGCGTGAACCGAGTTTGGTTGTGTCTCGCGATTTCCGCGGCAGTGCGTCTGATCCCAGTGGATAACGGTGCCAGCAGGATCGCTGCTGTTTCCACATCCGGTCAGTTCGGCAACATTCAGCGGTAGTTGGTGCTGTATGCGGAGTTGAGCAGTGGCCAGGCGCACGATTCTCAAAGCTCAGGATCGACGGCAGCTTTTCGACATTCCGGCTGATGAGGACAGCCTGATCCGACACTATTCATTGTCCGCCGCTGATCGCCTCGAGATTGATCTGCGCAGACGCGAGCATAATAGGCTCGGCTTTGCTGTTCAGCTTTGCGTTATGAGACATCCGGGCCGGGTGCTGGCGGCCGGCGAAATTCCGCCGCGTGCGATGCTGAAATATGTCGCCGACCAGATCGGTGCCGATCCCCCTGTGTTCCCAACCTATGCCCGGCGGGAAGAGACGCGTCGCGATCACATTGCGCGCCTGATGAGCTATCTCGGCGTCAGAAGCGCGACATCTCAGGATCGTCGCGCGGGGCTGTTATCGGCAATTGAGGCGGCCGCGATGTCCGACAGCGGCGCTTCGATTGTAAACGCCATTGTCGCCACGCTGCGAGAACGCGGAGTACTGTTGCCGGCGGCGGAGATCATCGAGCGAATGGGGTTTGCGGCTCGCGCCATAGCTCGCCGCCGCGCCGAGGGTGCGCTTATCGAAGGTCTGGCACCAGAGAAACTGCAGGAGCTCGACAAGCTGCTCGAGGTTGATGCGGCGATCGGTCAGACCCGCTTCCATTGGTTGCGGTCGGCGCCTGAAGCGCCCGCGGCTTCGAATCTGGTTGGACTCACTGAACGGATTGCCTTCCTGCGCACGTTCGGAATTGATCCCGGCTTCCGGGCGCGCGTGGCTTCCGGGCGGTGGGACCAAATGGTCCGCGAGGGCAAGGCCACGCCAGCGTGGCTGGCCAACGACTTCAATGCAAGTCGTCGTCACGCCCTGATCGTCGCGCAGGTCATCAAACTCGGTGAGAAGCTGACCGACGATGCCGTGACCATGTTCATCAAGCTGATCGGGCGGCTGTTCTCGCAGGCTAACAGCCGTAAGAAACGGCGGCATATGGACCACCGGACAGACACCTCCAAGGCCCTGCGCATGTTCCTCGATACGATAACAGCGCTGCAGTCGGCCAACGATCGGGGTCAGGACGCACTCGAAGTACTCGACCAGAAGGTCGGTTGGCACCGGCTGCTGCGGATGAAACCGGAGCTTGCAGCAATGGTCGAGGAAAATGAGGTATCCCCGCTGATGCTGGCGGCCGAGCAGTATAAGGGCGTCCTCAAATACGCGACGGCGTTCCTAACGACCTTTACGTTCCGTTCGGCGCGCCGCCACGATTCCCTGCTCACAGCCGTTGCCATGCTCCGAAGGCTTCATTCGGAGGGACGGCGTGCACTGCCCGAGCGTGTTCCGACCAGCCATCTCAGTCCAACCGATCGAAAACTAATCTTTGGGCAGCAGAAGCCTGATCGCCGGCTCTATGAGATAGCCACGCTCGCCGCATTGCGCGAGCGCCTTCGCTCGGCGGATATATGGGTAGAGGGCAGCCGCTCGTTCCGCCCGATCGACGAGCACCTCATGCCGCGATCTACGTTCACCACGATGAAGGAAGAGGATCGGCTTGGCCTTGGTGTGGGCGGTGACGGCGCCGTCTGGCTGAACGAAGTAATGCAGGTGCTGGATTTCAATCTGAAGCGCCTGGCTTATCGCGCTCGCGCTCGTAACCTCGAGGGGGTTCGTCTGGAAGCGGGAACGCTGATCGTGACGCCGACCGTCGGCGACGTTCCTGCGGCAGCCGAAGAACTGAACGCGGAGATCAGCGAGATGTATCCGCTGGTCGAAGTTCCTGATCTCCTCAGGGAAGTGCATGAGTGGACGGGCTTTGCCGATCATTTCACACATGTCCGCACAGGCGACACCCCACGGAATGTCTCTGCCATGCTGGCCGGCATCCTGGCCGATGCAACCAATCTCGGTCCGAAGCGGATGGCCGGCGCATCCAAGGGCATCAGCGCCCATCAGATTGGCTGGATGCGCACCTTCCATGCCCGATCAGAAACCTATCGCGCCGCCCAGGCCTGCATCACCGACGCCCATACGGGTCACCCGCATTCCCGCCTGTGGGGCAACGGAACGACCGCGTCGTCCGACGGACAGTTCTTCCGTGCGAGCGACCGAGCGGCAAAACGCGGCGATGTCAATCTGCACTATGGCAGCGAACCGGGATCGAAATTCTACAGCCACTTGTCGGATCAGTACGGCTATTTCAGCATCCTGCCCATTAGCCCCACGGAAAGCGAAGCGGCCTACGTGCTCGATGGCCTATTTGACCAGGATACGCTCCTGGATATCCAGGAGCATTTTACTGACACTGGTGGCGCGAGCGATCACGTCTTCGGGCTGTTCGCCTTGATCGGCAAGCGCTTCGCCCCTCGGTTGCGCAACCTCAAAGATCGAAAGTTCCACACGTTCGAGAAGGGCGATGCCTACCCGGCGCTGACGAGCCACATCGGAGCACCGATCAACACCGCGTTGATCCTTGATCATTGGGATGACCTGCTGCATCTGGCAGCGTCGATCACGACGCGCGCCGTCGTTCCCTCGACGGTTCTGAAGAAGCTCTCGGCGTCTCCAAAGGAAAGCCAGTTGGCCAAGGCGCTGCGGGAACTCGGCCGGATCGAGCGATCACTGTTCATGATCGAATGGTATTCGAGCCCGGCCTTGCGCCGGCGGTGTCAAGCCGGCCTCAATAAGGGCGAGGCAGCGCACAAGCTCAAACGCGCGGTGTTCTTCCACGAGCGCGGAGAAATCCGTGACCGGTCATTCGAGAGCCAGGCATTCCGCGCATCTGGCCTCAATCTCGTCGTCAGCGCTATCGTCCATTGGAACACGGTCTATCTTGACCGCGCTGCCAACCACCTGCGGATGGCGCGTCGGACTATCCCAGATGACCTTCTCAAACATATTTCGCCGCTCAGTTGGGAACACATCAACCTCACAGGCATCTACGCTTGGGATTCTGAGCACCAGATGCCCGAAGGCTTCAGGTCGCTCAGGCTGCCAGCACTAATCCGACGGGCGGCATGATGTTCATGCTCCGTTCGCCCTTAGCGTACGATTTTGAGCAGCTCTTGTTCTGATCCCTCAATGTCAGCGAGGGGCGGGCCATCGATGATGGTCTCCAGCGCCTTCACCCCGGGATAATAGTTCAACGCGGTGACGGTGCCGTCCACGTGCCGGCCGGCACCGACCCGGCGCAGGAGCACAATGATAGCAGCCGCCGTTCCCCAGGCGAGCAGTACCGCTATCACCATGCCCAGGGGCGAGATCCAGTCGCGGAAATTGAGCAGCACCACCGCGTGAAAGGCCAGCACGAGATAGGCCAACGCCCGAAGCCGGTGGGTCTTGAAGAACACCCGGTAAGGAAAATAGCGGATGAGCGCGAGCACGATCAGCACGACAGCTGTGGCCTGCCTCGGGACAGAGCCAGCACCGGCCGACCGCGACTGCCGCGTTCCCCTGGCCGACTGGCAGCCCCGCGAGGCCCTTCAGAAGAAGCTGGAGGCCGAAGGCTGGACGGTGATGTCCATCCGCACCGACGTAGCTCGGCGTCGTCGTCCACGATGAGGACATGGCATTCGGGTGACACGGGTGACACGCTCCTGAGCAGCATCGCGGGGGCGGCTGGCAAGCTCTTCGTCGCCGCATGAAGGTATCGCGATTCTTGAACCCAGCCGTATCGTCCTTCCCCTATGGAATGGTCCAGCTTATCGCTGGCCGGAAATCAGCGGCAGCCATCATGCGCGAAACGTCAATTGATCGGTTGAAGGAGCGCCGGCCCTCCGTCAGGCCGGCGCGTTTTGACGGTACGCCTGCTGGTCAGGCGGCCATATCCTTCTTCTTCTGGAGGTACTCCTCCCGGTTGATTTCGCCGCGGGCGTAGCGTTCCTCCAAGACATCGAGGCCAGCTGATCGCTGCGGTGGTTGATGGGACGGCAGATAATGCACCCCGGACGGACCTGCGGAGCGCACCAGCCAGACCACCAGCGCCACGATGGCGATCAGGATGACGAGCCAGATGATCATGCCGAAGCCTCCGTAATCGCCCATCATGCCCCAATGCGGTCCGTATCCGTAGCCATATCCCATGGTCATTGCTCCGGTTGCACAAAGCCGTTGTGGCGGTTGAAGTCAAGGCGCTGCACCAAGGCGTCCTTTTCCTTGGTGAGGATTTCCGCGACGATGGTGTCCGCGTCCTTTTCCTTGACGTCGCCCACCTTCAGGTTCGGATTGCGGATCATCTGCGCCAGATAGGTCTTCACCTGATCGATGCTCAGATCGAGGTCACCGCGGTTCCCGTAATAGCCGCCATACCCCATCATTGCGGGGCCGTGGCCCTGCATCATCCAGCCGGGCCCGTAGCTGCCACCATACCCCATCATGCCGGGTCCCATCATGCCCGCGCAAGGCTCGTAGCCGCCCGTGCCCCAGCCGGGGCCATAGCCGCCGCCCATCCTTCCCTGGCCCGGTCCATAGCCCCCCATCATGCCGGGGCCGTAATAGGGCTGCGCCTGGGCCGAGCCGGAGGCCGCGAGCGTGAAACCGGCCACCAGAAGGCCGTAACGAAGCTTACGCATGGTGCATCTCCAAGATTTCGCATTTTCGATGTCGCGCCGCGTGCCAACACGGCGCGTGGTTTGATCGCTTCCTGATGGGTCAGTTGCCGCAGGGCTCGTAATAGCCGGTGCCCCTGTCGGCATTGGTCTCATGCCAACATAGCTTCTTGCCGCGGTAGACTTGGCCGCCGCCGGCTGGGCCGCCTTGATAGCTGCGGCCGTCGGGGCCATATCCGTACATCATGCCAGGGCCATAGGCGCCACCATAACCGCCCATCATGCCGGGACCCATGCCCCAGCCTGGGCCGTAGCCACCGCCACCGCCACTCCCACTCCCACTCGTCGTACCGGGTTCGTGGGCCTGGGACGGAACGCTGATGGCCAGCGCTGCCGCAGCGATCGCGAGCCATAAGATCTTGCGCATTTTGGATTCTCCCCAAGCATCGCGCCGTCGATCAGACGCGACGCGGCGATGGTCATTGCCGAATGAAACGGGATGGCGCTGACTGCGCAGCCGTGCAGACAAACACCGCCATGCCGCGTCGCGCGGGCGACGCGGTCATTCAGGCGATCGGCTTGGGGATATGGGGATCGAGGGCGACGGGCCGGCCGACGAGATCATGCTGCGTGGTGTAGAAAATGGCATCCGCGTAGGCCAACGCCAGCGGCACCGCAGTGACGCCGGGAAGCAGGCTCACCATCGAGCACCGCGCGCAGCATTTGAGGTGATTGTGCAGGGGGTCGTGGTGTCGGCCGCCATGCTTCACGCCCGCGGCGGCATGGTCCGCGTGGGCAACACAATCCGCCATGCTAGAGGCTGCCACATGGCCTTGCGCGCCCGCTACCCAGGCTCCCGATGGATCAATCTCAGCATAGTCCATCATCCCGTTGAAAACGAGAGCCAGCGCAATCAGCCAAATGCTCATTCGATACATGCGACGAACGCCACGCCATTGCTGCCGGGCACATCTAACAGAACATGTCCGCTCTTACTAGATGCCGTAATGGGCCGGCGTCTCGCGAGTAGCCGTTTTGGGTGGCTGTCCCTCAGAATGATGGTGTTGGAAGTGGGTCAAAGAGATCGGCCCCAGGCCTCATGGGCACCTCGATATATGCGTCGGCGCGGCCCGTCTTGGGCCATCGAAAGCCCCCGATGGCCGCTGATCGCCCGAATGGGCGCCACTCGACGGCGGTTTTCGGTTGTTTTTGTCTGTTCAGCCGCTGTCCGGACGCACATCTCCTGTAACCGTCTCGCTCACGTCGGCCCGCGTGCGGCAGCCAGCCCGTCCAGCTGCACCGCCCGGCGCATGGTTGTAGGCCAGGTTCTTCAGCCCGATCCGCGCCTTGGCGCGGGCGATCCCGATGCTGCGCACCAGCGTGCCGCCCATGTCGTTGGTCTGCGCACCGAACACGTGCTCGACCCGGGCGCGAACTTTCGAGCGGGTCTTGTTGCCCTGTTGCTCGCGCTTGGTGAGCGGACGGGTGCGATGGGCCTTGCGGTGGATCCGGCTCTTCAGGCCGCGGTCTTCGAGTTTTCGTTCGATCTCGGCCGACCGGTACGCGCTGTCCGCCCAGACGTCCGAGGCCGTGTTGTCGTCATCCAGCACGTCGTCAACGACCCGGCTGTCGTGGACCGACGCGTCGGTCACCTTGTAGCGCCGGATCAGCTTGTGACGCCGATCGACGTTGACGTGGTTCTTGTAGCCGTAGTGCGACTTGCCGTGCTTCCTGGTCCAGCGCGCATCGGTGTCCTTCTGGCGGGACTTGGCTGGCTTGTCGGCCCAGCCCTCGGGCGTCTCGCCCGCCTTGATTGCCGCATTTTCGTCGCGCCCGTTGCGCTGCTTGGGCACCGGCACGATCGAGGCGTCGATCATCTGCCCGCCCATCGCCAGCCAGCCCTGCGCCTTCAGGTCCGCGTCGAAGGCGTCGAACAGCTCCTCGACGACCTCTGCCTGGACCATCTGCTCGCGGTACAGCCAAACCGTCGTCGCATCCGGCACCGGGTCCTCCAGACCCAGCCCCAGGAAGCGCATGAACGACAGCCGGTCGTGCAGCTGGTATTCGAACTGCTCGTCGGAGAGGTTGTACAGCTCGCACAACACGATCGCCTTGAACATCACGACCACGTCCCACGGCTTGCGGCGCGCCTTGGACTTCCGCTCTTCCGGCCGCCGCCGCCAAACTGGCTCCAGTCCCAGGGCACCATCGCGTTCAGCTTCACCAGCGGATCTGCCTTCGCGTCCAGTCCCGCATAGCGCTTCGAAACGTCGAAGAAGCCATCTGGCCCATCATGAACCCCCGGTCATGCTGCCCACACCGGAAATTCTACCCGGATCCGGCCAGATCGCGACATTTTTCGAGGTGCCCTTAGGTCAGGAGCCTTGGCAGCTTCGTCAGATCGGGTTCCGCCGCGCAGAGCGCGACATTTCCTCTCCTACTCTTTCGGGTAATGGACTATCCCGGCGACCGCATCGCATCATCCCCATCCCGGAGTGCACACGGACCTGCACGTTACGGCATGGCCGCAACGTGCGAATTGTCTTGTGCCGCCGAACTGAGAGCAAATTGTTTGCTTGGGGCTGGAATGGTGCAAATCTCAGCAATTCGTGGTCGGGACGGAAGAGCCAAGAGCGTCACCGTCGAGGGCCGAGCACTGTATCGCTGCTCGCCGTTTACGCCAGCCGCGACTGGGGTAAGTAGAAGCAATCGGCACGCGAGGCGGCATGCAGCACGGCATCCATTTCATCTCCGGCCTGCCGCGGGCGGGCTCGACGTTGCTGGCCGGCATTCTGCGCCAGAATCCGCACGTCCATGCCGCCATGAGCAGTCCGGTCGGTGCGCTGTTCACAGCCCTGCTCAGGCAGATGAGCCAAGAGAACGAGTTCGCCCTGTTCATCGAGGAGGCGCAGCGCGAGGCCATCCTCGCCGGCGTGTTCGAGAGCTATTACCGGGATATCCAGGCGGAGAAGCTGGTGTTCGACACCAATCGCCTGTGGTGCAGCAAGCTGCCGGCCCTGGCGGCGCTGTTCCCGGACGCGAAGGTGATCGCCTGCGTGCGCGACATACCCTGGGTGCTCGACAGCCTGGAGCGGCTGATCCGGCGCAACAAGTTCGAGCCGTCCAAGATCTTCAACTTCGAGCCCGGTGGCACGGTCTACAATCGGGTGGATGGGCTGCTCGGAATGAACGGCATGGTCGGCTTCGCCTTCAACGCGCTCAAGGAAGCCTATTACGGGGAGCAGACGGACCGGCTCATGCTGCTGACCTACGAGACGCTGACGCGTGCGCCGGCCAAGGCGATGGCGGCGGTCTACGACTTCATCGGCCAACCGCTGTTCGCCCATGACTTCGATCACGTTGACTACGCTGAGGAGGAGTTGGACGCGCGGCTCGGCACGCCGGGCCTGCATCGTGTCGCCGCCAAAGTGCAATACGTCGAGCGGCAGACCATCCTGCCGCCCGACCTGGTCCGTCGAGTAGAGAACGACGCCTTCTGGAGCGATACCAAGCGCAATCTGCGCGGCGTACGGGTGGTATAGCGGTGGCACCGCGCCCCAAGCCCCATTTGGACCGGTCGGACGCTCCAATCACCCCTACGCATGGGCGAATTGACACCGCCGTTCGCCAGGCACGGTTCGTAGAAATCTCGCATGATCCTTCCGACCGCGCGCGCCGGCTGAGGCGGGCGCTCATCGGCACGACGGCGCTGGTTGCCGTCGCTTTGGTCGGGACTCTCCTCATCGTGCCGGCGGCGCCGGTCTTCGCCGACGGCGGCACCGGCGGCGCCAGCAGCCACGGCAACCCCGGCGGCCCGGGGGGGACTGACAGCGCGACAGGCACCGGCGGCAACGGCTTCACTTACGCCAACAACGGCTACGGCGGCGGCGGCGGCGGCGGCGGCGGCGCCGGCGTCACCGGCGGCTATGGCGGCACCGGCTCCTATGACGGCACCGGCGGCACTCCCGGCGCCGCCGGCCTTCCCGGCGCCGCCGGCGGTGGCACCGGCGGCAATGGCGGCGACGGCAGCGAAGGCGCTGGCGGCGGCGGCGGTGGGGGTGGGGCGCACGGCTTTTATGGCAGCGCGCTGCCGGGCAGCGATGCGACCGGCGGCAATGGCGGCAATGGCGGCCGGGGCAGCGGCGCGGTCTTTTATCACAGAGGCGGCGGCGGCGGCGGCGGCGGCGGCGGCTTCGGCCTGGTCGTCACCGGTTCGGGTTATCTCGGCCTGATCGGCTTCGACATCACCGGCGGTCGCGGCGGCTATGGCGGTGGCGGCCAGGGGGGCGCCTCCGGTTACGGCGGCGGGGCCGGTTCCGGCGGCATCGGCCTCGTGCTCACCGGAGGCAGCCAGGTGTGGATCGTCGCCTCCTCGACCATTACCGGCGGCGCCGGCGGCTATGGCGGCATCGCCAACACGGATACCAGCACCAGCGGCGGAGGCGGTGGGGTCGGAATCTACTCGTCTGCCGGCACCACGATCACCAATGGCGGTTATATCAGCGGCGGCACCGGCGGCGCCGGTACCGCCGGCGGTACCGGCGGCTACGGCGGCAGCGGTGGCAGCGGCGGCAGCGGCGTCGTGCTCTCGGGCACTGGAGCCACCCTGACCAATAACCTCACGATCACCGGCGGCACCGGCGGCATCGGAGGCTACGGCGGCGCCGGCGGCATCGATAACGACGGCCTCACCGGCACTCCGGGCGGCAGCGGTGGCGGCGGCGGCAGCGGCGTGCTGCTTTCCGGCACTGGAGCCATCTTGACCAATAGCGGCACGATCACCGGCGGCAACGGCGGCAACGGCGGCAACGGCCACTACGCCGACCGCGGCGGTGATGGCGGCAGTGGCGGCGCCGGCGGCATCGGCGTCGTGCTCTCGGGCACTGGAGCCACCCTGACCAATAACGGCACGATCAACGGCGGTGTCGGTGCCGTCGGCGGCAGCGGCGCCCCCGGCGAGTTCGGTTTCACAAGCTACGGCGCCGACGGCCGCACCGGCGCTGGCGGCGCCGGCGTCGCGCTCGCCAATGGGGCCACACTGATCAATTCCGGCACGATCAACGGCGGCGCGAGCGCTTTCGGCGGCAATGGCGTGTCGGTGAATGGTGGCACCGTGATCAACAGCGGTACGATCAACGGCGGCACGGACCCGCTTATCCCCGGCTATCACGTTGACGCCATCACTTTCGCAGGTGGCGGCAACCGGCTGGAACTGCGTGACGGCTTCGACATCCAGGGCGATGTGAACGCCAATGGCGGAACCGATGACACCCTGGCGCTGGGCGGGACCGCTTATGGGATCTTCGCGGTCGGTTCGATCGGTGCGACCCAGCAATATCAGGGCTTCGAGACTTTCGAGAAGACGGGGAGCGGCACCTGGACGCTGACGGGCACGACGGACGCCGTAACCCCCTGGACGATCAGCCAGGGAACGCTGTCGGTCTCCTCCGACGCCAATCTCGGCGCCACCACCGGTGGGCTGAGCTTCAACGGCGGCACGCTTGAGAACACCTCCACCTTCACCACAGCACGCGCCATCACCCTGGAAGCCGGTGGCGGCACGCTGCAGACCGATGCCGACCTGACAGTGAGCAGCGTCATCGCTGGAACCGGCGGGCTTGCCAAGACCGGGGACGGCACCACCGTGCTGACCGGCATGAATACCTACACGGGCGGCACGAGCATCAGTGCGGGCACGCTGATGGTCGACGGCACGGTCGTCGGCGCCATGAACGTCGCCTCCGGCGGCACGCTCGGCGGCAATGGTACGGTCGGTGGCGTCACGACCGTCGCGTCGGGTGGCACCCTGATCGGTCGGCAGGGCGAGGTCCTCAATTTCGGCAGCGACCTCACCTTGTCCAGTGGATCAAACATCAACGTCTCGCTCGGCGCGCCGGAGAGCACCGGGCTGTTCAACGTGGCCGGCAATCTCACCCTTGCTGGCCAGTTCAACGTCACCGATCTCGGCGGCCTCAGCGTGGGCGTCTACCGATTGTTCGACTATGACGGCAGCCTCACCGACAATGGCCTTGCTATCGGCACGCTTCCGGCCGGCGTCGATTCGAGCGATGTCACCGTGCAGACGGCGGTCGCCAATCAGGTCAATCTGATCAATACCACGGGCGTGACCCTGCGCTTCTGGGATGGCGGCAATCCGGCCAATCAGGACAACAACGAGGTCAATGGCGGCGATGGCGTGTGGACGACGTCGAACGCGAACTGGACCGACGCGAACGGCGCCGCGAACGGGGCATGGAGCAACGACCATTTCGCCATCTTCGAGGGATCGGCCGGCACGGTCACGGTCAGCGGCGCGATCTCGATCGCCGGCATGCAGTTTGCGACCGACGGCTACCAGGTCGAGGGCGATGCGATCACGCTCGCGCGTTCGGAGACCATCATCCGCACGGGCGTTGGCAGCTACAGCGGCGCCAGCGTGACCGCGACCATCGCCTCCGAGCTGACCGGGACAGGCGGCTTGGTGAAGACCGATTTCGGCACCCTGGTGCTGACGGCCGCGAACAGTTACGCCGGCGGCACCATTGTGCGGGAAGGCACATTGCAGCTCGGCGACGGCGGGACCTCGGGCAGCATCGTCGGCGATGTCGCCAACCACGGCACGCTCGCCTTCAACCGCTCTGATACATACACATTTGGCGGCGTGATCAGCGGCACGGGCACGGTGATCCAGGCGGGAACGGGCACGACGGTGCTGACCGGCGCCAACACCTACACGGGCGGCACGGCCATCAACGCCGGCACGCTGCTGGTGTCGGCCGACGACAATCTCGGCGCGGCGGCCGGCGGCCTTGCCTTCGACGGCGGCACGCTGGAGAACACGTCGGCCTTCACGACGGCGCGCACCATCGCCCTGGCTGCCGGTGGCGGCACCTTCAACACCGCCGCCGATCTCACCGCAAGCGGCGTCATCTCCGGCACCGGCGCGCTCACCAAGACCGGCGCCGGCACCCTGACGCTGACCGGCGATAACGCCTATGCCGGCGGCACGACCATCAGCGCCGGCACGCTGCAGCTTGGCGATGGCGGCACCTCGGGCTCGATCATCGGCGATGTCACGAACAACAGCGTCCTCGCCTTCAACAGCTCCGACGATCTCAGCTACGGCGGCGTGATCTCCGGCAGCGGCGCCCTGCAGCAGAACGGTACGGGCACGACGATTCTCACCGCGGACAACACCTACGCGGGCGTCACCACCATTACTGCCGGCATGCTACAACTCGGCAATGGCGGCACGTCGGGCTCGATCGTCGGCGACATCGTCAACAACGGCGTCCTTGCTTTCGACCGCTCCAACGATCTCAGCTACGCTGGCGCGATCTCCGGCACCGGCTCGCTCTCCAAGTTCGGCGCCGGCACGCTGACGCTCACCGCTGCCAACACCTACAGCGGCGGCACGATCATCGACGCGGGCACACTGTCGATCTCCTCGGACACCAACCTTGGCAATGCATCGGGCAGCCTGATCTTCAATGGCGGCACGCTTGAGAACACCTCCGCCTTCACTACGACGCGCGCCATCACCCTGGCTGCCGACGGCACCTTGCGCACCACCACCGATCTCACCGCCTCCGGCGTCATCTCGGGTGCCGGCGCGCTCACCAAGACCGGCGCCGGCACGCTGACGCTGACCGGCGCCAACAGCTATACTGGTGGCACGACCATCGGCGCGGGGACGCTGCAGATCGGCGACGGCGGGACGTCGGGCTCGATCACCGGCAATGTCGTCAACAACGGCGTGCTGGCCTTCAACCTGTCCAATACGCTCACCTTTGCCGGCGCCATCTCCGGCAGCGGCGCCCTGCAGCAGAACGGCACCGGCACCACCCTCCTCACCGGCGCCAGCACCTATACCGGCGCAACGGCCGTCAACGCCGGCACGCTGGTCGTGAACGGCTCGATCGGCACCGGCCCGGTCAGCGTCGCCAATGGCGCCACGCTGACGGGCGCAGGCAGCATCGGCGGCGCGGTGAATGTGCAGGACGGCGGCACCCTCGCCGGCACGAACGGATCGACGCTGGGCATGGGGGCGCTCGCGCTCAACGCGACCTCGAACGTCGATGTCGTGCTCGGCGCGCCGAGCGGCACCCTGTTCGACGTTAGCGGCGACCTGACGCTCGACGGCACGCTCAACCTTACCGGCGCCCCCGGCTTTGGCACGGGCGTGTACCACCTGATCGAATATGGCGGCAGCCTCACCGACAACGGACTGGCGCTCGGAAGCCAGCCGCTCGATTTCACGACCGCGATCAACACCGCCACCGCCCAGCAGGTGAATCTCACGGTCTACGCCGATCCCACCAGGACACAGTTCTGGCAAGGCGGCTCGGACCCGGTCGGGGGCAGCGGCACCTGGACCGCGACCGGCACCAACTGGCTGAACGCGGACGGCAGCATGTCCACGCTCTGGGGCGGGGTGCAGGGGATTTTCCACGGCACGCCCGGCACGGTGACGGTCGAAGGCACGCAGGCCTTCGAGAGCCTGGAATTCGTCGTCGACGGCTACAGCCTCGTCGCCGGCAGCGGCGGCGCGCTGGCCCCGACGGGCATGGCGCACCTATGGGCCGAAGGCGCACGCACGACCGCGACCCTCGCCACCCCGATCACCGGCGCGGGCGGCATCGTCAAGATCGGGGCCGGCACCATCGTGCTCACAGCGAACAACACCTATGCTGGCGGCACGGCCGTCCACGCCGGCACGCTGTCGGTGTCGGCGGACAACAATCTCGGCGCGGCGACCGGCGGCCTTGCCTTCGACGGTGGCACGCTCGAGAACACGTCGGCCTTCACGACGGGGCGCGCCATCACGCTGAACAGCGGCGGCGGCACCTTGCGCACCACCACCGATCTCACCGCCTCCGGCGTCATCTCGGGTGCCGGCGCGCTCACCAAGACCGGCGCCGGCACGCTGACGCTGACCGGCGCCAACAGCTATACTGGTGGCACGACCATCGGCGCGGGGACGCTGCAGATCGGCGACGGCGGGACGTCGGGCTCGATCACCGGCAATGTCGTCAACAACGGCGTGCTGGCCTTCAACCTGTCCAATACGCTCACCTTTGCCGGCGCCATCTCCGGCAGCGGCGCCCTGCAGCAGAACGGCACCGGCACCACCCTCCTCACCGGCGCCAGCACCTATACCGGCGCAACGGCCGTCAACGCCGGCACGCTGGTCGTGAACGGCTCGATCGGCACCGGCCCGGTCAGCGTCGCCAATGGCGCCACGCTGACGGGCGCAGGCAGCATCGGCGGCGCGGTGAATGTGCAGGACGGCGGCACCCTCGCCGGCACGAACGGATCGACGCTGGGCATGGGGGCGCTCGCGCTCAACGCGACCTCGAACGTCGATGTCGTGCTCGGCGCGCCGAGCGGCACCCTGTTCGACGTTAGCGGCGACCTGACGCTCGACGGCACGCTCAACCTTACCGGCGCCCCCGGCTTTGGCACGGGCGTGTACCACCTGATCGAATATGGCGGCAGCCTCACCGACAACGGACTGGCGCTCGGAAGCCAGCCGCTCGATTTCACGACCGCGATCAACACCGCCACCGCCCAGCAGGTGAATCTCACGGTCTACGCCGATCCCACCAGGACACAGTTCTGGCAAGGCGGCTCGGACCCGGTCGGGGGCAGCGGCACCTGGACCGCGACCGGCACCAACTGGCTGAACGCGGACGGCAGCATGTCCACGCTCTGGGGCGGGGTGCAGGGGATTTTCCACGGCACGCCCGGCACGGTGACGGTCGAAGGCACGCAGGCCTTCGAGAGCCTGGAATTCGTCGTCGACGGCTACAGCCTCGTCGCCGGCAGCGGCGGCGCGCTGGCCCCGACGGGCATGGCGCACCTATGGGCCGAAGGCGCACGCACGACCGCGACCCTCGCCACCCCGATCACCGGCGCGGGCGGCATCGTCAAGATCGGGGCCGGCACCATCGTGCTCACAGCGAACAACACCTATGCTGGCGGCACGGCCGTCCACGCCGGCACGCTGTCGGTGTCGGCGGACAACAATCTCGGCGCGGCGACCGGCGGCCTTGCCTTCGACGGTGGCACGCTCGAGAACACGTCGGCCTTCACGACGGGGCGCGCCATCACGCTGAACAGCGGCGGCGGCACCTTGCGCACCACCACCGATCTCACCGCCTCCGGCGTCATCTCGGGTGCCGGCGCGCTCACCAAGACCGGCGCCGGCACGCTGACGCTGACCGGCGCCAACAGCTATACTGGTGGCACGACCATCGGCGCGGGGACGCTGCAGATCGGCGACGGCGGGACGTCGGGCTCGATCACCGGCAATGTCGTCAACAACGGCGTGCTGGCCTTCAACCTGTCCAATACGCTCACCTTTGCCGGCGCCATCTCCGGCAGCGGCGCCCTGCAGCAGAACGGCACCGGCACCACCCTCCTCACCGGCGCCAGCACCTATACCGGCGCAACGGCCGTCAACGCCGGCACGCTGGTCGTGAACGGCTCGATCGGCGCATCGAGCCTGCTCACGGTCGATGCCGGCAGTCTTGTCGGCGGCACCGGCACGCTGCCCGCGACCACGATCAACGGCGGCACGCTGGCGCCCGGCAACTCGATCGGGACGATCAACGTGCAGGGAAATCTCGCGCTCTCGGCCACGGCGACCCAGCAAATCGAAGTCTCCGCGACCGCCGCCGACCGCACCAATGTCAGCGGCGCGGCGACGCTCGGTGGCACCGTGCAGGTGGCGGCGACGCCCGACGATTACGGACCCCACACCAGCTACACCATCCTGCACGCCGACGGCGGCGTGAGCGGGACCGAGACGCTGTCGACGACGGTCAACTCCGTGTTTCTCGATCCGACGCTCAGCTTCGACGCCAACAACGTCTTCCTGAATCTCACGCAGCTGCCGTTCAGCTCGGCGGCGTGGACGCCGAACCAGCGCGCGGTCGCTAATGCGCTGCAGGTAAGCGGCACCCACAGCGCGCTCGGCGCCGCCGTGTTCAATCAGGCCACCGGCGCGGGCGCCCGGCAAGCCTACGATGCGCTGTCGGGCGAGGTGCATGCGAGCGCGGCGGGCGTGATGCTCGACGAGTCGCGTTACGTGCGCGACGCGGTGCTCGGGCGGGCACGGCAGGCTTACGGTAACGTCCCCGACCCGCTGGCGGCGCTCGGGCCTGAGGTGCCGACCGTCACCTTTGCACCGGAGACGCCGCAAAGGTCTGCCGCGCTGGGTTACGAGGCAGCCGGTGCGTCGCTGATAGACAAGGCACCGCGCCAGTTCCCCGATGAGCCGGTGTCCGCTGCCTGGGCGCAGGCGATCGGCGCCTGGGGGCGGATCGACGGCGACGGCAATGCCGCCACCCTCGACAGCAGCGTCGGCGGTTTCATCAGCGGGTTCGACGTCACCTTCGCCAACACCTGGCGGCTCGGCCTTGCCGCTGGCTACACGCAGACCTCGCTGGACGTGGATGCCCGTAACTCGTCGGCCTCCATCGACAATGTCCACCTCGCGCTCTACGGCGGCACTCAGCGAGGCCCGTGGGGCCTGCGCGGCGGCGCCGCCTATACCTGGCACCAGCTCGACACAACGCGCTCCGTTACCTTCCCAGGCTTTGCCGAGCTCGCGATCGCCGATTACGACGCCGCCACCGCACAGCTGTTCGGCGAGGTGGGCTATGCCATCACGCTCGGCAGCGCCGCGCTCGAGCCGTTCGCCGGCGTGGCCTATGTCAACCTCCACACCGACAGCTTCACCGAGACGGGCGGCGTCGCGGCGCTTGGTACCGCCGGTCAATCCCTGGACGCGACCTTCACCACACTCGGCCTGCGCGGCTCCGCCCTGCTCGGCGTCGCGAACGGCATGGCGGTGACCGCGCGCGGCACGCTCGGCTGGCAGCACGCTTTCGGCGATGTGACGCCGGAGCTGACGTTTGCCTTCGCGAGCGGCGGCGTGCCGTTCACCATCGCCGGCGTGCCGATCGCGCGCGACGCGGCGGTGGTGGAGGCGGGCCTCGACGTCGCTGTCAGCGCCGATGCCAAGCTCGGCATCGCCTATTCCGGTCAGCTCGCCGACGATGCCTACGACCACGGCGTGCGCGGCAACTTCGTCTTGAGGTTCTGAAAGATAGGACGGCTCGGGAAAACGCTGAATACCCGGAGCTCAAGACGGATCTTCAAACGACGACAGTCAGCTCGTGTCGGTCTCGGTCAAGGCTTGCCGACGTGCAGGGTTGCAGCGCTGCGCTGCAACCCTGCACGTTAGGAGCAAAGACCATGACGACCGCTGTAATCGAAACGACCGCCACAACCGCCGTCGTGGGCGGCGAGCTGTACGCCATTCGACGTGCTGCACTCGCTAGCACTGTCCGATGACCGGACGTTCCGAACTGACATTGCCCCCAACTTCTATCCAGCTGTGAGTTCGCTCTGGCGATTCGATTTAGCCTGTTCAGCGGGGTGAGCGGCGGGATCTGGCGCTGAGCTTCTGGCATTGTTCAGCGTCACATCCCGTCGCGGGTGGAAGGTGGCGGCGAAGGCGGAGGCGGAGGGTGACCGCGAACAAAACCCGCGATCTTGACGGTATCGAATTCGTTCCACGCGCAATATATGAGGCGCATCTCGACCAGATCGGCGGGCTCTTAGCTATTGGCATCCGAGATCGTGCGCTGGCGGTGCAGCGCGCGATCTATTCGGTGGGTGCCGGGTTGCGGCCACCCCGGCTGAGTGACCTAAAGGATACGATGATCGCGGTGGACCTGGCAAAAATTTCTTTTCAGGCGCATGGCACGACCATGGCAGGGGGGATGTCCCGCCCGATGTTGAAAAGAGCGCGGCGGGCGTCGTTGTTTGAGGAGGCTATGCAGCCTCGCGGACAGGGTCAAGGCCGGCGCCGCCGGCGCACTCGGCCTGATGAGCGAGAAGGGCGGCGCGCAGGCTGGGCAACTGCTTGTGGGCCTTCAGTCGGCGGAAGCCCTTGGCGGCTTCGATCATGGCGGCCCCTGTCCAGCGCAGAGCCATGGCCGCATCCCGCCACCGCTTCACGTTGCGGCAGAACATCCCCACATCTCCATCGCCTTCGCCTTGCCGACGATCCGCGTCAGGCGCTGGAAGCCCCCGATGCCCGGCATGACGCCCAGCGAAGAAGGCGGGCTGCCGTAACGCGGCAGAAGCGGCTCGATCGTGGCCCACTGTTCTTCGTTCAACCAGAATAACCGGCTCATGGCGAATCATCCTCCGCGAGCCGCTTGAATTACACCGCCAGCGATGGGTTTAGACCCTAGATCGGCGGATTCTCACCTGGGCCTAGATCGTGAATTGCGACGCGTGATACCCTCACCCCATACATTCTCTCCGAGCCGCCACAGCGGCGGCATGCGGGCAAAGGGGGGGATTGTGTAAGCGATCACCGCGATGGCGAGGCGCCCGTCGGCTCCGATCTTGGCGTGGATTGCCTTCATATGAGCCTTCACGGTGTCGATCCCCACATTGAGGATAGCGGCGATGTCCTCATTGGATTTCCCATTGGCGATCCAGGACGCGACCTCGAGCTGGCGCGGTGTCAGCTCCGGGAAGGCGATGCGCAGGCGATCGGCGGGTGTGAGCGCGGCGAGCGTGCGTTCCTGCGCCTGGCGATAGCAGCGCAGCACGTGCGGCCGAAAGGCGGCCAGCCGATCCCGTGGGGTGTCGCCGAACGGGGGGCGCCCGATTACCCGATGTCCGGTGATGGTCAGGACATAATCGCCATGCCGGATGACGATAGACATGATGTGTCTGGCTCCGAACGGGAGAAAGACCTCTTGGGCGATGGGCAGTGCCAGAAATTCCTCATCGCTGAAGAAATCCGAATCACGCAGCGCCTGCTCGCCGAAGAAGTCGGCGTCGAAACTCCAGAAGGCATGGGAGTGCATGTGGCGCGCGAAGGCTGCCATGGCTGTGGTTCGCCGCGAGAATTCGTCATCGACGGAGAGGACAGAGCGGAACTCGCCGCTCGCATGGTGGAACTCGGAATAGGTTATGACCTCGGCATCGATCAGACGCGCTGTCGCAGCAAATAGGAGCGACGGAAGCTGGAGGAGATCGGCCTCGGCTTCGTACAGGGCAACGATCTCTTGAGACAGCTCCGCGTCATGGGCCTTACCCTTCGGGGTAATGGTCAAATCCATCTTAGACATTGCATCATCACTCATCGAAACTACGCTAGACAATATCGTTCTATGTTACCGCCACGACGGGTGGTAAGCGACCGCTATCTTGCAACGTTAATGGCGCGCCTGTCGATCAACAATGACTTGCGCGAATGATCACACGTTGAAATTGTGTTTATGTTTTTTGCAGTCATAAGGCGTATCATTGACTGTTGACTGCCCCTCCACGTTCGAAGACGTGTCATCATTGCGGATGACGATGATCTTCGATCCCTTCTTGAGGTTGCGCGGGTACACAGCCGAGGATTGAAGATGAAGCCAAATATGAAGCTGATGATGGCGGCAGGCCTGTTGGTGCTGTCTGCCGGTGTTGCCAATGCTTTTCCTGCCCCCCAGCCAACTCAGTCCTCGGGCGCGACGCTGGTAGCTCAGGGCTGCGGCTACGGCGCGTGGCGCGGGCCGTGGGGCCACTGCCGAGACACCCCGTATTACGGCCCCACGCCCGGCGGTGGCTACAAGGTGGCGCCGGCTGGGAACGGCTGCCCGGGCGGCTACTGGCGTGGCCCTTGGGGTCATTGCCGCGACACGATCTATCACGGTCCGCTGCCGGGTGGTGGATGGAAGTGACGTCGCCGCGACGATGGATTTCACGCCCAATCGCCTTTTCCCTGAGATCATGGTGAAGACATGAAGTCTTTGTTGTCCGCCGTTGTGGTTGCCGCAGCCATCGGCACCTCTTCCCTCGCTTTCGCGCAGCAAGCCGCCGAACCGGTCTCGGTTTACAGCGCCGCCGATGCGCGTGCCGTGCTCAATGCGCGCCTTGCCGCTCTGAAAACGGTGATCGAGCTGACACCGGAGCAGGAAAAGCTCTGGCCACCGCTGGAAACCGCGATCCGCAATATCTCTAAGAACGCGGCGCAGCGTCGCCAGGACCACGAAAAGGTCGCGCCGAAGGACTTCCTCGACATTCTGGACGTCGTCGCGGCGGATGATGAAGCGCGTGCAAAGGATCTAAAGCAATTCCTGGCAGCGGCACGGCCGCTGGTGGCCTCCCTCACGCCGGAGCAGAGGCTTCGCATTCCCGCCTTTCTCGGCTTGCGGGAGGGACCGAGGCCTCAACCCTCGAGCGAGATGTGGATCTTTGAAGAGGAGGAATGAGGCGCCAGGTGGTCTGCGTCCCTGAGCCCACGGCTCTTATGGTGTTCGGATCACCCGCTTTGCCCCGGCGGTGAGCACAGGCGGCAGGTTTTGAGGTTCTTCCTCACTTTGTGTGGAGCCGTGGCAGCATTCGTGCCTTCAGCAATTCCGGACCTGCCCTGCCGTACATC
>NZ_JBAFWT010000041.1:0-35248 GCF_043195195.1 Roseixanthobacter psychrophilus | reverse complement strand
GATGATGGCCACCTCGACATCGTCCAGCTCCGCGCTCGGAAGGACACCGAATTCCCCGTCCACCTCGAACAGCGTCACCGGCACCATCAAGGTGCGGGCGAGGTGCAGCGCGTGAGATTGGGCGAGGGAAAGATCGTGCGACATGTGAGGGCTCCATCCTGCAGCGGGGCCGATCCCCGCTCGATGGCGCCCATCAGCGTCCGGTGGCGGTCGCGATCACCGCCGAGGCAAAGCCTCGAAGCGGCCGCACGCGTGCGTAGCGGACCCCCTGCGGGTTGATCGTTGAAGATCCGAAGCCGGACCAGGAAGCCATGGAGGAGAGCGGGTATCGGACTTGCTGTAGGTGGCTCGCGCCTGCCGCATGTCCCCCGTCGGGGACCGCTCCACCTGTTGACGGCGTGATTTGCAGGGCGCGGCTATGCCGACGGGAATAGGGTGTGTCCGATCGGCAACCGTGTTTCGAACGACATCCGCGTCAGGGATCGAAGCCCGACAGGGTGAAGACCGCCGGCGGGCTTCAGCGAAGCCGAGAGCCCGACCCGCGCGCGGGGGACGCCACCTTGTCTTGGCTCAACGCGGTTGAACTCACCCCTCCGAACTTTACATATCCGATAATTTGTCAATCTTTAGATGACATTTTGAGTCATCCATAAAGGTCCTCTAGCGCTGACTTTGATCAAATGCTAATTTGTCCATCATGGATGAACAAAGGGGATCAAAGCTAAAGGGCCTACTCCAATCCGTTCCACCCGGCTTTCTGGTGGATACGGCCTGGATGACCCGTCACGTCATTTCGCGCCAGTCCGTTTCCGCCTATGTCAAGCAAGGTTGGCTCGAACGCGTGATGCAGGGCCTCTATCGTCGACCCCTGCCGGTGGAGGAAAACGCGGAAGCGACCATCGGATGGAAGATCGCCGTGCTGTCAGCCCAATGGCTCATGAGGCACGACTTTCATGTCGGAGGAACGAGCGCATTGACCCTGCGCGGGCACATCCACTACCTGCAGCTGGGCGGCGCCTTCACCCTCTATCTCTACGGTTCGGACACCCCCTCCTGGCTCCTGAAGCTCCATACGGACGCACGCGTGATCCATCGAAATGAGGGTCTATTTGGGACCGATCGGATTGGGATTGAGAGCAACGACCTCGACCTGTCGGAGAATGCTGATGCGGCGTTGTCCCGGAGCCCCTGGCGATGGCCGATCCGCGTATCGACGCCGGAGCGAGCAATCCTGGAGGCGATCGATGAAATACCCCAAACCGAGAGCTTCCACACCATCGACATGGCATTCGAGGGGCTCGTTAACTTGCGGCCCAGACAGCTGATGAAGCTGCTGATCGATTGCCGAAGCGTGAAGGTGAAGCGGCTCTTTTTCGTTTATGCCGACAAGCATGCGCATGCTTGGCGCAAACACATCGACCTGACCTGCATCGACATGGGGCGCGGCGACCGGGAGCTGGCGCGCGGAGGCCGCCTACACCCGAAGTACCGGATCACCATCCCGGAAGATCTCCTGCCCAGCGAGACACGTGATGGCGCGTGAGATCTATATGCGTCAGGTCGAACTCCTGGTCAGAACCCTACCCTTCATCGCACGGGAGAAGACACTCGCGCTCAAGGGCGGGACCGCGATCAACCTGTTCTATCGCGACATGCCGCGGCTGTCGGTTGACATCGATCTGGTCTACCTCCCTCTCGAAGATCGTCCAACGGCCCTCGCTGGAATCGACGCTGCGCTCGGCCACATTGGATCGGATCTGACGCGAAGCCTCCGCAGCGCCACCGTCCAGAGGGTTTCTGGCGGGGGCAACAGCGATACCCGCCTCCTCGTCCGGCAAGGTGGAAGCGAGATCAAAATCGAGATCTCGCCGGTCGCGCGCGGGACCGTACACCCAACCGAACGGCTGCCCGTGAAGGAGGCCGTGGAGACCGCGTTTGGTTTTGCCGAAATGCAGGTGGTGTCTTTTGCCGATCTTTTCGGCGGGAAGCTTCATGCTGCAGTCGATCGGCAACATCCGCGCGATCTCTTCGACGTCAAGCTCCTCTATGAGAATGAGGGCCTGACGGACGAATTGTTCCGCACCTTTCTGGTCTATGTCGCGAGCTCGGGTCGACCGCCCCACGAGTTGATCAGGCCGTCCTTTCACACGCTCGACGAAAGCTTTGTGCGTGAATTCCAAGGGATGACGGTCGAGCCAGTTACGCTCGATGACCTTGAGCACGCGCGGGCACGGCTGGTGAAGGATCTCACCGCCCGCCTTGATAAGGGGGCAACGCGTTTCCTGCTCTCGCTGCACGATGCCGAGCCCGACTTCGATGCGATCGGCCTGCCGCAAGCGGCTGCGCTCCCTGCGGTTCGATGGAAGATTAACAATCTCGCGAAGCTAAAGCTGGAAAACCCCGCAAAGCACGCAGAGCAACGCCACGCCATCGAAAACCTGGCGCCATAACTTTCACTCCGGCACACATGTCATGAAGCCCGTCCGACCGTAACATCGGTGCGAGGAACGGACGCAGACGTACATTTTGTCAGAAAACCGGCAATTCGCCCTGGTTAAGAACAAGATGGCGGGCGCCTTTCCAAACTTCCCCCTCAGCGCCCCCTTGACGCCTCGCCAAATAAGCGCAAGTTTATTTCCATGAATATCGAAATAGCATCCCGTCAGCTTGAGGCCCTAGGCAACCCTACCCGGCTTGGCCTCTACCGCACACTCGTCCGGGCGGGCGGGGCAGGCCTGAGTGTCGGCACCCTTCAGGAAAAGCATGAGATCCCGGCATCCACGCTTTCCCATCACCTCCGCAGACTGATCGACACTGGCCTCGTGACCCAAGAGCGCCAGGCGACGACGCTCATCTGCCGAGCACACTATCCCAGCATGAATGCCCTCGTCGGCTACCTCGTGGACGAATGCTGCGCTGACGTTGGCTGCATTGTCCCATCGTCCGAAACTGCCGCGTGAGGTCATCGTCGTGTTCAGAATTTTCGTGATTCTGGAAAGATCGAAGGAGTTGTCGTGATGACCAAAAGTCTTCCCGTTGCAGTCATCGGTGCCGGACCTATCGGCCTTGCCGCAGCGGCACATCTGGTCGCACGGGGCATCGTTCCGGTGATCCTGGAGCGTGGAACCCAAATCGCCGCGTCCATGCGGGACTTCTCCCACGTCCGCCTGTTCTCGCCCTGGCGCTACAACGTGGATGAAGCGGCCCGCGCCCTGCTGGAGGAAATCGGCTGGAGGGCACCCGATCCGGATGGTCTCCCGACCGCCGGCGACCTGATCGACAGATACCTTGCCCCGCTTGCCGCGCACCCCTCCATCGCCCACCGGATCATGCTCGGCACGACGGTCACCGCCATCGGCCGCCTCGGTCTCGACCGGATGAGTTCGGCTGGGCGCGCGGATACGCCCTTCCAGGTCAGATGGAAGGCGAAGGATGGGCATACGGGGACGATCGAGGTACGCGCGGTGATCGACGCTTCGGGGACATGGGCCGAGCCCAATCCCATGGGCGTGGATGGGATGCCGGTCGAGGGCGAGGAGACACTCGGCGACAGCATCGCTTACGGTATTCCCGACGTCCTGGGACGCGAACGGTCACGATACGCGGGAAAGCGCGTCCTAGTCGTCGGTTCAGGACATTCCGCCACGAATGTCGCCCTCGACCTCGTCCGTCTCCGGAAGGAAGCGCCGGAAACCGAAATCCTTTGGGGTCTGCGGAGGGACTGGATCGGAAAGCTCCTCGGCGGCGGGCTCGATGACCAGCTTCCCGAACGCGGTGCGCTTGGGCTCGCGGCCGGAGGCGCAATCGCGAGCGGCCAGGTGAAGACGCTGGCGCCCCTTGCCATTCATGGCGTGAAGCGGACCGAGCGTGCGATCGCCGTCACCGCGAGCTTGGACAGTGCAGCCATTACACTGGAAGTCGACCGGATCGTCGTCGCGACCGGCTTCCGACCGAGTTTCGACATGCTCCGGGAACTGCGCGTGGCCGTCGACCCCATCACCGAGGCGCCTCCGGTCCTGGCGCCGCTCATCGATCCCAATGTGCATTCCTGCGGCAGCGTCCCGCCCCACGGAGCCGTGGAGCTCGCCCACCCCGAGCCGGACTTCTACATCGTCGGATCGAAGTCTTACGGGCGTGCGCCGACGTTCCTGATGGCCACCGGATACGAGCAGGTTCGCTCGGTCGTGGCCGAGATCGCGGGTGATCATGAAGCCGCACGGCGGGTGCAGCTCGTCCTCCCGGAGACCGGCGTGTGCAGCGCACCTCCGCGGAACCGCGTCGCTTCCGGATGCTGCGGAGGCCCTGCCCCCAAAGAGATCGACGCCTGCTGCGTCGACGATGCCGTCGCCAAGACCGAAGGGAAGTCCGGCTGCGGCTGCGGAGCCGCCGCATGACCGGGCACGCGGATGCGGCAGCCTACAAGCCCCTCAGCGGTCGAAGCCTCTTCATCACCGGCCTCGGCATCGGCCAGGTCTGCTCCTGGGGATCGCTGTACTATTCCTTTCCGTTGATCGCCGAGGCCATGGGGCGGGACCTCGGCTGGTCGAAGCCGCAGATGTACGGCGCCGCGACGCTCGGCCTCGTTCTGGCGGGGATCGCGAGCTACCCGATCGGGAACGCCATCGACCGCGGCCACGGCCGCCTCGTGATGGCCGCGGGCTCGGTGATGGCGGGCTTATTTCTCCTGGCCTGGTCCCAGGTCGAGGGACTCCTCGCCTTCTATATCTGCGTTGCCGGCATCGGCATCCTCCAGGCGGCCACCTTGTACGAACCAGCGTTCGCGGTGGTGGCGCGGCGGAGCGGAACGGTCGGCGCACGGTCTGGCATCACGGCCCTGACCCTGTGGGGCGGCTTCGCCTCCACCGTGTTCATCCCCCTGGTCCAGTTCCTCCTCGACGGGTTCGGATGGCGCGGAACGCTCATGGTCCTGGCGGCGATCAACCTCGTCCTGTGCGCCGGTGTCTACGCCGCGGTGATCGATCCGGCAGCGGATCATCCCGAGCATGCGCATGCCAAGGGCGGGCCGTCGGCGGGATGGTCGGTCGTCCGCATGGTCATGCGCCAACCGGCATTCTGGGCGCTCGCCGTCGCGTTCACCGCCTACTCCGGGACATTTTCGGCCTTCACCTTCCACCTGTACCCGCTGCTCGTCGAGCGAGGCTTCGATACCGGGACCGTCGTATCGGCCATGGCGATCATCGGTCCGGCTCAGGTGGCGGGACGGATCGCCATTTGGATGTTCGCGCCGAAGGCATCCGTGCGCCTCATCGGCTGCTGCGTGGTCTTGGCCTTTCCTTTGGCCCTCATCGTCCTGGAGGCCGCCCCGCCCAGCTTCGCCATCGTGGCGTGCGTCGCGGCCCTGTACGGGGGTGCGAACGGCATCATGACCATCGTCCGAGGCCTTGCCGTGCCGGAGATGGTGACGCGCGAGGCCTACGGCGCCGTCAACGGCGCCCTGGCCGCTCCGGCGACCGTTTCCAGGGCGATTGCACCCGTTGGGGCGGCCGCTCTTTGGGCATGGAGCGGATCCTACGATCCCGTCCTCTTCGCTGCCATCGCAGGCGCCCTCATCCTCGTCGCCGGATTCTGGACGGCGGCGATCCTGTCGGCCCGCACCAATCCCTCTTGAACTCCTTGGACACCACTATGCACGACGCTCCTTTCGATCCGGACTTTCCTGCCCTGGAAGGGCACCACCTGGACCTGCCGGATCTCCCCAAGCTCGAGCCGAAGGCAGCCTCCGTTCATCGGCCGCGCATCCTGCTTCTCTATGGCTCCCTGCGTGAACGCTCCTACAGTCGCCTCCTGACCGAGGAGGCCGCCCGCCTTCTCGACCGCATGGGCGCCGAAACGCGGATCTTTGACCCGCGCGGCCTGCCGCTTCCGGACAGCGTTCCGCCCGATCATCCGAAGGTCCAGGAACTGCGGTCCCTGTCCGAATGGTCCGAGGGACAGGTGTGGTGCAGCCCCGAGCGGCACGGCACGATCACCGGTGTGTTCAAGAGCCAGATCGATTGGATCCCGCTTGAGATCGGCGGAATCCGTCCCACCCAGGGCCGCACGCTCGCGGTGATGCAGGTGTCCGGCGGGTCGCAGTCTTTCAACGCCGTCAACGCCCTGCGGGTACTCGGGCGCTGGATGCGCATGGTCACGATCCCGAACCAGTCATCGGTGGCGAAGGCCTACCAGGAATTCGACGAGGCGGGCCGGATGAAGCCTTCTCCCTATTACGACCGGGTCGTGGACGTCATGGAGGAGCTCATGAAGTTCACCCTCCTGGTCCGCGACCGGTCGGACTACCTGGTGGATCGCTACTCCGAACGGAGGGTGCAGGCGGAGGAGCATCGTAAGTCCGTCGCGGCCAGCCTGGCGGATGCCACCGGCCGGACCTGATCCGGAATGTCCGCTGTCATGTGTCGATGGGTTCCGATATATTGAAATAATGCCAAGGTGCCGTCCCTTCGCGGCACCGAAGCCAACGATTTCCGTGCGATCGTCACGGGAGGTGTAGCGCAATCCGGGCACTGACTTCCGAATCCTGAACGCGCTGCATCGAGAACAAGAGTGGGAAGGATGCGGATGGGCACGGGAGCGCTCAATCGGCGTTCCGCCATGATCGCGACGGCGGGATTGCTCCTGTCCTGCTCCGGCTTCGCGCGCGCCCATGAGATCGTTCCGGAACGAGGTCTGCGCTTCGGACTAACCCCAGTGTTCCTCACGTCGGACCTGGAACTGCTCGGACGGCTTCAGGCCTATCTCCAGCGCACCATGGGCGTGCCGGTCTCGCTCATCACGCGACGTACCTACCAGGAGATCACCGCTCTCCTCGTTTCCCGTCAGCTCGATGCCGCTTGGATATGCGGCTATCCGTTCGTCGCCCATCGCCGCGACCTCCAGCTCGTGGCGGTTCCGCTTTGGCGCGGGAAGCCCCTCTACCAGTCATATCTGATCGTCGACCGGGACCGTCCGGCGGAAGGCTTGATGGACCTGCGTGGTGACATCCACGCCTTTTCGGACCCCGACTCCAATTCCGGCTTCCTCGTCACCCGCGCCGCCCTGGCTGAACACGGTCTCAGGCCCGACACCTTCTTCGGCCGGACCTTCTACACCTATGGCCACCGCAATGTGATCCGCGCCGTGGCTTCAGGGCTCGCCGCATCCGGTTCCGTGGACGGCTATGTCTACGACGTGGTCGCGGAGCTGGAGCCGAGCCTGACGGTGTCGACCCGCATCCTTCACGCTTCGGAGCCGCTCGGATTCCCGCCGATCGCGGCGCCCCGCGTCCCTGTGGACGCCGGCCGGCTCACTGCCCTGACGGATGCCCTCCTGCGGATGGGAGAGGACCCGGAAGGGCGCGCCGCTCTCCGGATGCTTCGCCTCGACGGCTTCGCGGCTGAAGATGTTTCCCTGTTTGACGGCATCGCCGCGAAGGCGGCGCTGGTCGCAGCTTCGGGATGACGGCGATGCGCCTCGATCCGCGAACCTGGCCGATCGCCGCCAAGGTCCCGCTCGCGGTCGCGGTGCTGATGATGCTGGTCGGCATCGTGCTGTCCGAGCGCGTCCTGGCGCGCCTCAACGAAACCCAGGAAATGCACGTCCGGGATCTGGCGCAGAGCTACCTGGATATCCTCTCCACCGGCATCACGGAATCGGTCCTTCGCGAAGACACCTGGGAGGTCTTCGACGCCATCACGCGCGCCCAGGACCTCAGCAAGGGCCTTCGCGCGACGGAGGCGATCGTAACCAACGCCAAGGGGCACGTCATTGCCGCGTCGAACCCCAGGCAGCACCCCGTCGGGTCCCTTGTCGAGGTTCCCAACGGCGGAAGTCCGGGCATGCAGCCCTTTCGTTTCGAAGCGGGCGCCGACGTCGCCAACGCAACCCGCGTCCTCGCCTATCCCGGGCGCGTGGTCGGGGTGATCCATGCCGCGTTCGACACCAGCCACCTGGCCGTGGAAAGGCGCGAGGTGCTCACGGCATTGATCGTGACGAACGGCATCCTGACATTGATCCTCGCCGCCGCCGGATGGCTCCTGGTGACGCGGATGATGGCGCCGATCAGGGTCCTCTCCAGGCACCTCGGCGCGGCAATGGAGGGGTACGCGACGCCCGTTCCCGAAGCCACGATCGCCCGCAGCGGCGACGAGTTCAGGCACCTGTTCGGGTCGTACAACGCGCTCGTGAAGTCCATGCACGAGCGAGAGGACCTCGCGAGGAAGCTCTTCGACGAGCAGCGCCTGGGCAGCCTCGGCCGTCTCGCGTCCGCCCTGGCTCACGAGATCAACAATCCCCTGGGCGGTCTCTTCAACGCCATGGCCACCCTGAAGACGCACGGGCAGTATGCCGCCGTGCGCAACAACGCGCTCGGGCTCCTGGAGAGAGGGCTCGTGGGCATCCGGGACGTCGTCCGGACCACCCTGGCGATGCACCGCCAGGAAACGTCCGGGCGTTCGATCTCGGCCAAGGACATCGCCGATTTGCGCCTTCTCATCGTCGCGGAGGCACGGCGCAAGTCGGTCACGGTCGCCATCAGGAACAGCGTCGATCAGGATATCCCGCTGCCGAGCACCCAGATCCGGCAAGCCCTCTTGAACCTTCTACTGAACGCGGTCGCGGCTGCACCGCCCGGGTCCGAGGTCAAGCTGGAGGCCGCGCGGCACGGCGATGTCCTGGTCCTGGTGGTCACCGACCGCGGCGACGGCATTCCGGCGACGGGGATCGACGTTCTCACCGGAGAGGACTCTTCGCCGCCTTTGCGAACCGGCGGCGGCCTTGGCCTTTGGACGACCCGTCGGATCGTGGACGAATTGCACGGGCGGATCGAGGTGTCGCAGCCGAGCCAGGGTGGGACCGTCATCAGGATCGCCGTTCCCATCGAGAAGCCGATCGAGGAGCTGCCCCATGTCGCTTGAGAACTGCATCGTCGGCATCGTCGAGGACGATCCCATCATGGGGGAGAGCCTCGTCCAGCGCCTCACGCTCGAAGGCATGACCGTGAAATGGTGGCAGAGCGGGGCGGAGGCGGTCCGCGACATCCAGGGCACGCGCTTCGGCGCCATCGTCTGCGATATCCGCCTGCCGGACGTGAGCGGCGAGGCGGTGTTCCGCGAGGCCGTCAAGGGCCCCGATGCGCCGCCCTTCCTGTTCGTGACCGCCTTCGGGGACATCGATCAGGCGGTGAGCCTCATGCGGGCGGGTGCAGGGGATTACGTGACGAAGCCGTTCGAGATGGACGATTTCCTGATGCGGCTGTCCGATCTCGTCCGTCACCGAAGGGACGAAGCGACCGGAGTCCTCGGCATCTCGCCGGCCATCAAGGAAGTGGAACGCATGCTCCGGCGGGTGGCCCGCCTCCCGTCGAGCCTCCTGATCACCGGCGAGACCGGAAGCGGCAAGGAAGTGGCGGCCCGGTTCGTCCATGCGGCATCCGCCGCGACGGGATCGCCCTTCATGGCCGTCAACTGCGCGGCCATCCCGGCGGACCTGCTCGAAAGCGAACTTTTCGGGCATGAGAAGGGCGCCTTCACGGGAGCAGCAATGCGCCATCTCGGCTATGCGGAGCGGACCGGCGATGGAACCTTGTTCCTCGACGAGATCGGGGAGATGCGTCCCGAACTCCAGACCAAGCTCCTCCGACTGATCGAGGAACGGGCCTTCCACCGCGTCGGCGGGGAGAAGCCGATCCCCTTTCGAGGGCGGCTCTTGACCGCGACCAACGGCGATCTCGAGACACTGGTGGCGTCGGGACGTTTCCGTCAGGACCTGCTCTATCGCATCAACGTCGTCTCGGTCCGGATGCCTGCGCTGCGGGAGCGATCGGAGGATATCCCGTGGTTGATGGAGCGCTTCTTCGAGGAGTTCTCCGACCACGGCGAGGGATCGTTGAAGGGGATCGGCGCGCTCGCGGAGGAAGCCGCGCTCGCCCATTCCTGGCCCGGCAACGTCCGCGAGCTTCGGAACCGGATGGAACGCGGCATCGGTCTCGCGCTCGGAGAGTGGCTGATGCCGGGTGACCTCTTTCCGGAGATGTTCCGTGCCGCAACGGATATTGGGGAGCGTCTTGGGTCTCTTGAAGACGCGCGCCTCGACGCGGAGCGGCGTCATATCCTGCGCGCACTCTCCGCAACCGGGGGCGAGATCGCCGCTGCGGCCAAGCTCCTTAACGTCGGCCGGACCACCCTGTGGGAGAAGATGAGACGTCTTCGCGTAAGGTTTGATGGGTGACGCTGTCGTGAAATTCCGAAGTCCCACCCTGGGCCCCCAAATCGCACAATTCCAACTCTCCGGAGAAACCAAGCCGAGGGGTCAGGGCAAAACAGATGAAGCATCCCGGAGCGTCGATCACGACGTTTCCCGCCTTCCACCGGACATGACGGAGGTCGAGCGGAGGACCATCATTTGTCGAAGCACTCGTTAGAGGTGGGACCAGGGTCTTCGGGGTTCCTAATTCGTATGGGTCTCCTTTCGGCAATCGGTGTGATTCCGCCATCGCCCAGGTGCATGCTCCTTCTTATTGCGTCGCACATCACTCACGGTTACCTGATGTGGAGACCCGTCAAAGCAGGAAGCATTGTTCGTGAGGGAAGCGCTTGAACGGCGGCAAATCTGGATCTACTTCGCGAGCGTCATCGCTGGCACTTTCGCCGCCTCGGCAATAGCGGGAACCGAAGGGCTGGAACCCCTGGTGAACCCGGCCCTCGCCCTCATGCTCTTCGTCACCTTCTTGCAGGTGCCGCTCGCCGAGGTCGGCAAGGCATTCCGGGAAATACGGTTCCTCATCGCGCTGATGGTGTCGAACTTCCTGGCGGTTCCCTGTCTCGTCCTCCTGCTTGTCAGTTTCGCCCCGAACGATGCGCTCGTCCGGCTCGGCATACTGATGGTCCTCTTAACGCCGTGCATCGACTACGTGATCACGTTTTCCCAGCTTGGCCGTGCCGATGCACGGCTTCTGCTCGCCTCGACTCCGTTGCTGCTCGTGATCCAAATGGCGCTTCTGCCGTTCTATCTCACGGCATTCCTCGGCGATCAGGTCTCCGGCCTCGTGAGCCTGGCCCCCTTCCTGCGCGCCTTCATCTGGCTGATCATGGTGCCGCTCGCATTCGCGGCCGTTGCTCAGTTCTGGGCTTCCTGCGGCCCAACGGGACGTAGGGTCGTCGCGTGGCTTGGTATCCTCCCCGTTCTGTCGACCGCGCTCGTCTTATTCCTCGTGGTGGCTGCCACGGTGCCGCTGCTGGGAAACGCCGCGGACAAGGCCTTGGGTGTTGTCCCGATTTACGTCGCCTTCGCCATATTCGCTCCGATGCTGGGACTCGCAGTCGGTCGAGTATTCAGGCTCGGAACGGCTGCGTCGCGCTCGGTGGCCTTCTCTAGCTCCACCCGCAACTCCCTTGTCGTGCTACCCCTGGCTCTCGCCGTTCCGGGCGCCGTGCCCGTACTTCCGGCCGTGATCGTGACGCAGACGTTGGTCGAACTCATTTCGGAGCTCGTCTACATCAGGATCCTACCTTTGTTCGGCCGGAAGAGCGAAGCAGCGGAGCAATCCGCCTAAGGATCAACATCCACACCCGCGTCGGCCTGGTTTCCGAGAATCACGCATTCGGCTGCCGGGCCGCCCGCGCATTCGACATCGTAGCGCTGGACGAACTGCTCAAGGCTTCTCTCCAATTCGCGCATCTCGGCTACGCTGCCGAGCGGTGTCCGGAATGTCGGATGGCGGTGGCGCAGCACGTTCGGAACCTCGAACATTTCGGTTTCGGCGGGTTCCTGCGCCAATCAATAACATATTGAAATAAAACAACTCCTCCTCCTGGTCCAACTCCTGCAAAGCGGAATGACCCACGCGCACGACGTGGGCTTCCGGGAGGGAGCCAGCATGAAGAGCTTCAGGACCGTCATCGACACGAGCCGCCGAAGGTTCCTCACCGGTGCGGGCATGATGACCGCGGGCATGGCGGCGGCCTCCGTCATGCCGAAGGAGGCGAAGGCCGCCCCGGCGGCCGCCCTCGTCGACTATCCCTCCAACCGCCTCGCCAACGTCGGCGACCTGAAGGTCAACGAGCCGCTCGACGTCACCTATCCGGACGCGGACGCCCCCGGCGTCCTGATCAAGCTCGGAAAGCGAGTCCCCGACGGAGCGGGCCCCGATGGCGACATCGTCGGATTCACGACCGTCTGCCCGCACAAGGGATTCCCGCTCACCTACAACACCGCGGACAGGACCATGAACTGCCCCGGCCACTACTCGCGGTTCGACTGCGAGAAGGGCGGACAGCAGGTCTGGGGACAGGCCACGCAGAACCTGCCGCAGTACGCACTCCGCATCGACGCCAAGGGAGACATCTACGCCGATGGCGTGGACGAGCTTCTCTACGGCCGCCTGTCGAACGTTCTCTGAGGGAGGGAAAGATGGCCTACAAACGCCAGATCGGAAGGCTTCCGATCGTCCCGGCCGACGCCACCGTGCACAATGTCGTCTGCCACTATTGCATCGTCGGCTGCGGCTACAAGGCCTACACATGGGATGCCCGATACGAGGGCGGCACGGCTCCCAAGGACAATGCCTTCGGCGTCGACCTGTCCAAGCAGCAGGACGCGGAGACCACCGCCTGGTACCCGCCGTCCATGTACAATTTGGTCAAGCAGAACGGGAAGGACGTCCATCTCGTCCTCAAGCCCGACAAGGACTGCGTGGTGAACTCCGGCCTCGGGTCCGTACGCGGCGCACGCATGGCGGAGATGAGCTACTCGCGCCAGCGCAACACCGAGCTTCAGCGCCTGACCAATCCCCTCGTATGGCGCTACGGCCAGCTCCAGCCCACGAGCTGGGACGATGCCCTCGACCTCGTCGCGCGCGTCACCGCGAATGTCGTTGCGGCCCAGGGCGAGGATGCCCTGTTCGTCTCCGCCTACGACCACGGTGGTGCCGGCGGCGGCTATGAGAACACCTGGGGCACGGGCAAGCTCTATTTCGGCGCGATGAAGATCAAGAACATCCGCATCCACAACCGCCCGGCCTACAATTCCGAGGTCCACGGAACCCGTGACATGGGCGTCGGCGAACTCAACAACTGCTACGAGGATGCCGAACTCGCGGACACCATCGTCGCCGTCGGCACCAACGCGCTCGAGACCCAGACCAACTACTTCCTCAATCACTGGGTCCCCAACATGCGCGGGACGTCGGTCGACAAAAAGAAGAAGGAATTCGGAAACGAGGCCGTGGACCGGGCCCGCGTGGTGATCGTCGATCCGCGGCGGACCGTGACGGTCAATGCCTGCGAGATCGAGGCGGGCAAGGAGAACGTCCTGCACCTCGCCATCAACTCCGGGACCGACCTGATCCTGTTCAACGCCTGGCTCACCTACGCCGCCGACAAGGGATGGGTGGATCGGGCCTTCATCGCCGCGTCCACGAAGGACTTCGACAAGGCGGTCGCCGCCAACAAGGTCAGCGTCGCGGATGCGGCGAAGATCACGGGAGTCAGCGAAGCCGACATCGTGAAGGCCATCACGTGGATCGCCGAGCCGAAGGCGGGCAACGCCCGGCGCCGGACCATGTTCGCCTACGAGAAGGGCCTGATCTGGGGCAACGACAACTACCGCACCAACCAGTCCCTCGTGAACCTCGCGCTCGCCACGGGCAATGTCGGCCGCCCGGGCGGCGGCTGCGTGCGCATGGGCGGCCACCAGGAGGGATACTGCCGCCCCTCGGACGCCCATGTGGGACGCCCGGCCGCCTACGTGGACAAGCTGCTCATCGAGGGCAAGGGCGCGGTCCACCACGTCTGGGGCTGCGACCACTACAAGACCACCCTGAACGCAATGGAGTTCAAGCGGGTCTACAAGAAGCGGACCGACATGGTGAAGGACGCCATGAACTCCGTGCCCTACGGCGACCGGGATGCCATGGTGAAGGCCATCACGGACGCCATCCGCCAGGGTGGCCTGTTCTCGGTGGACGTCGACATCGTCCCGACCAAGATCGGCGAGGCCGCGCACGTCATCCTGCCGGCAGCGACCTCCGGCGAGATGAACCTCACCTCCATGAACGGCGAGCGGCGCATGCGCCTCACGGAGCGCTACATGGACCCGCCGGGACAGGCGATGCCCGACTGCCTGATCGCGGCGCGGCTCGCCAACCACATGGAGCGTGCGTTCCGCGCCCTCGGCAAGCCGGACATCGCAGGCAAGTTCACCGGCTTCGACTGGAAGACCGAGGAAGATGCCTTCATGGATGGGTATCACCAGCATGAGAAGGGCGGCGAGTTCGTCACCTACGCTCGCCTGCGCGCCATGGGAACGAACGGCTTCCAGGAGCCGGCGGTGGGGCTCGAGAGCACCGGCGCGGTGGCGGCGGGGACATCCACGGGCGCGCCCGGCGAAGTCCTGAAGGGCCCCGCCATCGAGGGTGCGCGCGGGAAGGAGCCCGTGCAGAAGGACGCGCCCACGCTCGCGGGTGCCGCGCCTACGCCGCCCGCCGACACCCAGCGGATCATCGGCACGAAGCGCCTGTATGCGGACGGGAAGTTCAACGCACCGGACGGGAAGGCGACCTTCATGCCCACCCAATGGCGCGGCCTCCAGGCACCGGGGAAGCAGGCCGAGAAGGACAAATTCCCCTACCTGATCAACAATGGGCGGGCGAACCTCGTCTGGCAGAGCGCCTATCTCGATGTCGAGAACGAGTTGGTGATGGACAGGTGGCCCTTCCCGTTCATCGAGATGAACCCGCAGGACATGGCCGAGCTGAACCTGAAGGAGGGCGACCTCGTCGAGGTCTACAACGACAATGGCTCGACCCAGGCCATGGCGTATCCGACGCCCACCGCGAAACGAAAACAGGCCTTCATGCTGTTCGCCTATCCTACGGGCGTGCAGGGCAACGTGGTCTCGGCGGGAGTGAACGAGTTCATCATCCCGAACTACAAGCAGACCTGGGGCAGCATCCGGAAGATCTCCGACGCCCCGGCCGGCGTCGCCCACCTCACCTTCAAGTCGAAGGAATACACGGCATAGGCCCCCCGGCCCCGCGTTTCGGCGCGGGGCCCTCCTCACCGAGGCCGCACCGCCTTTCCCGCCCGAGCTCATCAGGAAGCATCAATGAAGCGTCTCGCATTCTGCGCGGCAGCGCTCGTCATCGCCTGCCAGTCCACGGCCTTCGGACAGGATGCCGAAGCCGGAAAGCGCATCTTCGCGCGCTGCTCCCCGTGCCATGCCGTCGGCCCCAATGCGCCCAACAAGGTCGGCCCGGAGCTGAACGGTCTATTCGGCCGGAAGGCGGGATCCGTTCCCGGCTATGCCTATTCCCCGGCGAACTTGCAGTCCGGCATCACCTGGACCGAGGAGGAGTTCACCGCCTACATCAAGGACCCCAAGGGCGTCATCAAGGGAACCAAGATGAGCTTCGCAGGGGTGAAGAACGAGCAGGAGGTCAAGGACCTCGTCGCCTTCCTGAAGGCGTTCGACGCCGACGGCCAGCCCAAATGACGGTGGACGCCCGTTCGATCCCCCTCCGGCACCAAGCCTCATAGGCGCCCGAGCCACTTCACGGACAGCGAAGCCGTTGCCATTCGGCGCGACGGCCAGCATCGTCACATACACGTCACTCCCGCTGCTTATTCGATCTGTCGACGAGCATGGACATATCGTGCTATACGAGTCCGTGGACGGAAACGCCAATATGCCGGGAGGCACCCGTGACACGCATCTTCAGTCTGGCCATCGCTGCATTGACCGCCGCCGCCGTGCTCGCGCCCGCAGCGCGCGCCGACGATGTCCGAGGAGCGGGGTCGACGTTCGCCTACCCGATCATCTGGAAGTGGTCGCAGGCCTTCCGGGAGAAGACGGGCCAGACGGTCAGCTACCAATCCGTCGGCTCGTCGGCGGGCGTCAATGCGATCAAGGATCGGACGGCCGACTTCGGGGCTTCGGATAAGCCGCTGCAACCGGCAGAGCTCGCGAAACTCGGCCTCGGTCAGTTTCCCATCGTGTTCGGCGGGGTCGTGCCCGTCCTCAACGTCGACGGGATCGGTCCCGGCCAGATGAAGTTCACGGGGGCACTGCTGGCCGACATCTTCCTGGGGAAGATCACCAACTGGAACGATCCGGCAATCAAGGCCGTCAATCCGGACCTGACCTTCCCCGATGCGAAGATCGCCGTGGTTCACCGGTCCGACGGCTCGGGCACGACCTTCAACTGGGTCTCCTACCTGTCGAAGGCGAGCCCCGAATGGAAGCAGCGGGTCGGCGAGGGAAATGCCGTCGACTGGCCGGTCGGCTCCGGGGCCCGGGGCAATGAGGGCGTGGCAACCGACGTGAAGCGCATCAAGAACTCGATCGGCTATGTCGAATTCACGTATGTCGTCCAGGTGAAGTTGACCTACGGCCTCGTCCAGAACCGGGCCGGCAAGTTCATTGCCCCGAGCGCGGCTTCGTTCCAGGCAGCGGCCGCAAGCTTCGATTGGACGAAGGCGGATGACTTCGCGGTCATCATCAACGATTCCCCTGCCGAGGATGCCTATCCGATCGCCGCCTCCACATTCGTGCTGATGTACAAAGACCCCAAGGCTGCCGGCGCGAGCCGGGCGGCGTTCGACTTCTGGAAGTTCTCGCTCGGCGAAGGCGAGAAGTACGCTTCGCAACTCGGCTACGTTCCCTTGCCCCCCGCACTGGTAGAGCAGGTCAAGGCGTACTGGGCCCGAACCTTCAAGGGCGGCGCATAGGGCTACGCCGCCGTCAGGCATTTCCAACGAGCGAGATTTTCATGGGCACGGCGACATTCAACGCGGACGACGCAATCAAGGTCTTCGATGCGCTGGCGCAGCCGACGCGGCTGGAGACCTACCGTCTGCTGCTGCGGTACATGCCTTATGGTCTGCCCGCGGGTGATATCGCCCGACTGCTTGCCGTGCCCCACAACACCATGTCCACGCACCTCTCCTTGCTCGAGAGGGCGGGCCTCCTTACCGCGCGTCGCGAGGGACGATCGATCATCTATGCGGCGAACGTCGCGCCCGCCGCCCCACCGCTCGCGTCCCTGATGGGGGAGATGGGCTTCACGGCAACGCCCCGCCGGGGCGGACTCGTCTCTTCCTTCCCACAGGTGCGCACCGCCGCCGCCAACGACCGCATCTACAACGTCCTTCTCGTCTGTTCGGCGAATTCCGCGCGCTCCGTGATCGCGGAGGCGATCCTGAACCGCGAGGGACGGGGGCGCTTCCGTGCCTTCTCCGCGGGGAGCCGTCCGAAGGGGAAGCCCCATCCTGCCGTGATCTCCCTCCTCCAATCCCTCGGCTACGAGACGGATGGGCTCTCCTCGAAGAGTTGGAGCGGGTTCGCGACGAAGGATGCGCCGGAGATGGATTTCGTCATCACCACCTGCGACACGGCGGCGGGCGAACAATGTCCGGCCTTCCCGGGGCACCCGCTCCAGGCGCATTGGGGACTGCCGGATCCCGCCCTCGTGAAGGGCTCGGAGGCGGAGCAGCGGGCCGCGTTCGTCGCGACCTACCGGCGCCTTGCATCCCGCATGTCCGCGTTCGTGAACCTGCCTTTCGCCGAACTCGATCTTGCGACCCTCAAGGATCGCATCGCCGAGATCGGCCGGATGGAAGGGGCGACCGAGCTGACGCTCTCCGGCATCGCCGCATAAGGAATCGATCCTCGTGTCCGTATTCGAGCGCTACCTGACCGTCTGGGTCTTCCTCTGCATCGTCGTCGGCATAGCCCTCGGCGCCGCCGCGCCCTCGGCCTTCCAGGTGATCGGAAGCCTGGAGGTCGCGCAGGTGAACCTGCCCGTCGCTGTCCTGATCTGGCTGATGATCGTCCCCATGCTGCTGAAGATCGACTTCGGGGCGCTTGCCCAGGTCGGCCGGCATTGGCGCGGAATCTCGGTCACGCTGCTGGTCAACTGGGGCGTGAAGCCCTTCTCCATGGCGGTGCTCGGCTGGCTCTTCATCGGCTACCTGTTCCGGCCGTACCTACCCGCCGACCAGATCGACAGCTACATCGCCGGACTGATCCTGCTCGCGTCGGCCCCCTGCACGGCCATGGTGTTCGTCTGGTCCAACCTGACGAAGGGCGAGCCGCATTTCACCCTGTCCCAGGTGGCGCTGAACGACGCCATCATGATCGTGGCGTTCGCACCGGTGGTCGGCCTCCTCCTCGGACTGTCGTCGATCACGGTGCCGTGGAACACGCTGCTCCTGTCCGTGGTGCTCTACATCGTCGTTCCGGTCATCGCCGCCCAGTTGATCCGCGGGCGCATCCTCGCCGGGGGTGGGCAAGCGGCGCTGGACCGGGTCCTCGGCGTCCTCCAGCCCGCCTCCCTCGTGGCGCTGCTGGCCACCCTGGTCCTGCTGTTCGCCTTCCAGGGCGAGCAGATCCTCGCCCAGCCGCTGGTCATCGCCCTCCTGGCGGTGCCGATCCTGATCCAGGTCTACTTCAACTCCGGGCTTGCCTATCTGCTGAACCGGATGTCCGGCGAAGCCCATTGCGTCGCGGGCCCGTCCGCCCTGATCGGCGCGTCCAACTTCTTCGAGCTCGCGGTCGCCGCCGCCATCAGCCTCTTCGGCTTCCAGTCCGGCGCGGCGCTGGCCACCGTGGTCGGCGTGCTCATCGAGGTGCCGGTCATGCTGTCGGTCGTGTGGATCGTGAACCGCTCGAAGGATTGGTACGAGGCCGGAGGCGTGAAGGTTCCGGATGCCTCCCATTGATCAAGCGCGCCGACGCGAACGCGGCGCGAGCACGGGGATGAGAAGATGAGAGTGGGAATCAATGGCCTCGGCCGGATCGGACGCCTCGCCCTGCGGGCCTCCATGGGCGGCGCCGAACGTCCCGTCGACGATCCGCGCGGCAACAATCGCCTCGACGTGGTCCATCTCAACGAGATCAAGGGCGGTTCGGCAGCGATCGCCCATCTCCTCGAGTTCGACAGCGTCCAGGGCCGCTGGCGGATGCCCATATCGGCGGAGGGAGCCGAGGACATCCGGATTGACGGGAAGAACCTGTCCTTCTCCTCCCATGCCGCACCCGGCGATATCCCGTGGGGCGACCTGGGCGTGGACGTCGTGCTCGAGGCCACCGGCAAGTTCCTCACTCCCGAGACGCTGGAGGGCCATCTCAAGCGCGGGGCGAAGCGGGTGATCGTGGCGGCGCCGGTGAAGGACCCTTCCGTCCTGAACGTCGTCGTGGGCGTCAATGAGCACCTTTACGAGCGGTCGAAGCACCCCATCGTGACCGCCGCCTCCTGCACCACCAATTGCCTCGCTCCGGTGGTGAAGGTGGTGCACGAGAAGATCGGCATCCGGCACGGGCAGATCACCACCATCCACGATCCCACGAACACGAACGTGGTGGTGGACGCCCCCCACAAGGACCTGAGGCGCGCCCGGTCGGCGATGCTTTCGCTCCAGCCCACCACCACGGGCAGCGCCACGGCCATCGCCCTGATCTATCCGGAGCTCAAGGGCAAGCTGAACGGCCACGCGGTGCGCGCGCCCGTGCTGAACGCATCCCTCACCGATTGCGTGTTCGAGCTGAACCGGGAAACCACCGCCGAGGAGGTCAACGATCTGTTCCGGGAGGCCGCCGAGGGCGCGTTGCGCGGCATCCTCGGATTCGAGCCGCGTCCCCTGGTCTCGGCGGACTATGCGCGCGACACCCGTTCCTCGATCGTTGACGGCCTGTCCACGCTGGTGACCGACGGGACCCTCCTGAAGGTCTACGCCTGGTACGACAACGAGATGGGCTATGCGTGCCGGATGGTGGACCTTGCCTGCCATCTCGAGCGGGAGGGCCTCTGACATGGCCAGCGCGCCGGCGACCTCAGGGGTTCGCAACTACGCCATCGTGACGGCCGCCTACTGGGGCTTCACGCTGACCGACGGCGCGCTTCGGATGATCGTGCTCTTCACCTTCTTCAAGCTCGGCTACTCGCCGTTCACACTGGCATTCCTGTTCGTGCTCTACGAGGCTGCGGGCATCGGCGCCAACTTCATCGGAGGCTGGCTCGCGGGCCGCTACGGCATCACCCGCATGCTCACGGTGGGCCTCACGACGCAGATCTCCGGTTTCCTGATCCTGTCGGCGGTGTCGCCGTCCTGGGAGACCGCGCTGCTGGTCCCCTGGGTCGTCGCTGCCCAGGGCATCTGCGGCGTCGCCAAGGATCTGACCAAGACCGCGTCCAAGTCCGCCATCAAGGTGACCGAGGCGGACGCCAAGGGGGCCAACGCCAACACCCGCCTGTTCCGGTGGGTGGCCTGGTTCACCGGCTCGAAGAACGCCATGAAGGGCTTCGGCTTCCTCCTCGGCGGCGCGCTCCTCGAGCTCATCGGCTTCCGTCCCGCGCTGTGGCTGATGGCCGGCGCTCTCGCCCTCGTCCTCGTCGGCGTCGTCGCTTCCCTCCCGCCTATGCTGGGGAAGGCGAAGTCGAGCAAGAGCATGAAGGAGCTCTTCGCCAAGAACCGCGGCGTGAACTTGCTGGCCCTGGCCCGCGTCGCCCTGTTCGGCGCGCGCGACGTCTGGTTCGTGGTCGGTGTTCCGGTCTTCCTCTACGCCTCGGGCTGGACCTTCATCATGGTGGGTGGCTTCCTGGCCCTATGGACCATCGGCTACGGCGTGGTCCAGGCGGCCGCTCCCGCCGTCGTCACCCGCAGCCCGGACGGTCTGTCCCGAGAGGTTCCCGCGGCGCGGTGGTGGGCCCTCGCTCTCGCCCTGGTTCCGGTTGCCATGGCAGGCTGGCTTGCCCTCGCGCCACCGCATGCCGACTTCGTCCTCGTGGCAGGGCTGTCCATCTTCGGCTTCGCGTTCGCCGTGAACTCCTCCCTGCATTCCTACCTGATCCTGGCCTATGCAGGATCGGAGAAGGCCGCCGAGGACGTGGGCTTCTACTATGCCGCCAATGCCGCCGGGCGCTTCATCGGCACCCTCTCGTCCGGCCTGCTTTATCAGGTGGGTGGCATCTACGCCTGCCTCGGCGGGTCGGCCCTGATGCTCGCCATCTGCTTCGGAACCACCCTCCTGCTGCCGCTCCATGCCCAGCCGATGGGAGCGCCCGCACCGAGCCGGTAAGGGCGAGACCCTGCGGACATTCACGATCGGAAATTCAAGCGAGCCTTGGACAATGACCGACCATTCCCCCGTCACCATCTGGCACAATCCCGATTGCGGCACGTCGCGCAACACGCTGGCGATGATCCGCAATGCGGGCATCCAGCCGACCCTGATCGAGTATCTGAAGGATACGCCTTCGAGGGAGGAGGTGGCGGCGGCCATCAAGGCCGCGGGGCTGACGGTGCGCGAGGCGACGCGCCAAAAAGGCACGCCCTATGCGGAGCTGGGGCTCGACGATCCGGCCGTCACCGACGACCAGTTGCTCGACGCCATGATGGCGCACCCGATCCTCATCAATCGCCCCTTCGTCTTTACGGACCTGGGCGTCCAGCTGTGTCGCCCTTCAGAGTTGGTCCTCGACATCCTTCCGGCGCCGCAGAAGGGACCCTTCAGCAAGGAGGATGGAGAGGTCGTCATCGATGTCGAAGGGCATCGGGTCCGGTAGCCCGTATCGTCAGCGTATGAGGTAGCGCTTCCCGTCAACCTGCATCGACGAGGAGCTTCGCCGCGGGAGCCGGGCGAACCGACGACCCCTCGGATTGTCATTTGCGGGATGCCGTACCGCATTCCTCGATCCCCACCAGGCGATCAAGGTGGCTCCGGACACGAGCAATCCGACGATCGTGAATCCGATCATGAGGACGTAGTGCCATAGGGCCACTTGGTTAGTCCGATGGATGCTGGACATCGCCTGCGCCATTTCATCGACGGGCATCGCATTCAGGCGTTCGGATGCCGCGATCGTCACCTCGCGAAGCTCCAACCCCACCCAGATGGCCCCGGTGAAGCAGGCTGTGCCGGCGATGAGGCCGATCATGAAGTGGCGGCGCCCCATCATTGCTTCCATATTACGAGATATATCGACATATTATTTAGCGATCGCGTTTGAACGGTTTGTGACGGCATCTCATGCGATCGGAAGCATGAAGAGGAGGCGCAACGATGCGCGTGCCAACGTGGCCATCATCGTAGCCGGTTTCATTACGGCCTTCACCCTGTCAGCATGGCCGGACCTGATCATCGGCCTCGGCATTGCGGCCATGAACGTCGATGCGGCGCGCAAGGGCTCACAGGCGCCGCGGGAAGAGCATCGATCCGCGGAAGCTTGAGATCGACAATCCCGTACAGCCATGACCTTGGCATTATTGTACTTTTGGCAAACGCAGGGCTCCCGCCGCAGCAAACGTCGCCATGCATGCAAGCATGCCCAGAACCGCGAATGTAAATGAAAGGTTCGTTCCGGACCCAAGCAGTCCCGTGATTGGACCCAAAACGATCCAGAACAGTCCGAGCATGGTGATGCGAGCCTTCCGGAGCAACGCGCGATCCTCGACTCCGTTCGACAGTTCGATGAACTGTCCGATGGGGACCTGGGCAAGCGAGCATCCCACACCGAGTGCAAACCAAAGAACCAGCAAGCCGCCGAATGCATCCACGATGCTTCCAATGAAGAGGCCGGACGAGACCAATGCCGCACCGAAAAGGGCGACGGCCGTTCCGGGGATGCGCGCCGCCATTTGCGGGGCCAACACGATCCCGGCAATGCTCCCGAAGCCGAACACCGCCAAGGCAATTGCAACGGCCTCCCCGCTTCGGCCGAATGCCGCCATCGCAAAGACAGGCGTGTTGACCAGCACCATGGAAGCGGCCGCGGCAAACACGATGTTCAGTGCAATCATGCCGCGGAATGACCGACCGCGAATGAGACCTGGCCAAGCTCGCAGCCCGACGACCGATCCTTTCGATGGGGGGTATGACATCGAGTTAGGCAAGCCGGCGAATAAGACGAGGATCATCGAGGCCAGGACCGCGGCGGAGCTCCCGATCATGAGCGCTTCGGCACCCGCGATTCCCAGGAGCAGCAAGGCGACAAGCGGCGTGACGGCGGGCTCGAGGTTGGTCGCCAAGCTTACCAGGTTGGCGGAGTGCTTCCGGTCCGCGTCGGACCGAAGGGTGGAAAGCGCCGCCCCCCTGAAGGCCGCGCCGAATGCAGTCGAGGCGACTTCCAGGAGGAACAAGGCAACGACGATCTGCCAAGCGGAGGCGACGACCAAGGTCAAGGTGGCCGGTATCACCAATGCCGCGCCAGACAGTATGAAGCTGAGCCGAAAGGGTAAACGTCTTACAGCGGAGAGGGCCAGCGCCCCACCGAAGTGCGAGACCACTGTTCGTGCGGCGATCGAAATCCCGACTACGGCGCCCGAGTTCCATCCCGATACAGCGAAGGCGGCCAGATAAAAGCCGATCGCCGCCAGCCCGGTCGCGGTCAGCATGCAAAGCTGAGAAAGGAAGATGAGCCTATAATCCCGGTTCCCGAGCACGCCGAAAACCTTCGCGCCCACGGCGACTTCCGCGGATTGCTTTGTCCGTCGCATCTTGAACCCGAGGCTGAGGGAGGGCGGCGGGCACAGCCCGCCGCCCTCCGAGTTGGCTCGTCAGGGCGTGGTCATGAGGACCGGCTTGTCATTCAGCGCGTTCGGAAGAACCCCGATGTACGGGTTGGCTGGCCGGACAATGACGGGGACGCCCCTGATGGAAGTCCCCGACGTGCCTGCGGAAGCGGACGTGCGCCCACTCGGATAATCCCCTTGCTGCACGTCGTAGAACTCGTGCCGTTCCTGCTCCTCGGCGGTCAACGTCGACGAGTAAGGTTCAGCCTGTGCGCTCGAAACTGCGAGGAGCACGGTGGACGCGATCAGTGCATAGCGAAACATGATTTACCTCGATGATTGGAATTGAAGTGTCGTGGAAAGCTTCATTTCCAATCGGTCGAGGAGGCGGGGTCTCCGCGGGAGGACTTATCGCGACCCACTGCTGATCGCGGATTTCCCAACGAAGGGTCATCGCAAGAAGGGTTGCATTGGCGGCTGGTGTTGGCACGACCACATGGGAGCAGGTGTGGCATTCATCTCCCAAAAGAACCGCGCTACCCGAGTCGCCCTCGGCGTTCTCATCAGGGCTATGGGCCGCATACGAAACCGGTGACTGAGCGAACGAATCCGACGACGTCACGGTGAGACCGGACGCGATGAGCGCAATGACCGCCATAACTTTAATGCCGATCGAGACTATCTTTATAATTTTCGAGATCATCGTTGCTCTCTAAAACCTATTCGCCTCATGGATTGCAATTTCCTTGTGTGTAGACATCTATACTTGATTCTACGAGCAAGTCAATAATTCAAATTGAACACAGATTGGCGAGGTTATACTATATCACTGCGCATTGTTCTTATATACTTCTTGAACACATTGATTGTATCGGATGCGGCAGTGCACCAGTTCGTGTTGCCGATACCACTTATTCTTTTCAACACAGGCCTTGCGCCTGTTTGAGCAAAAACTCTCATGCTCCTTGGCGGTGGCATGCTCTGCATCCCCCGTCTGCGCGAGCGCAGACCCTGCGCATCCCAGCGCCATCACAACGGCGACGATGAACTTCATGATCGCTTCTCCTGTCTTGCGGTGATCAGGCATTCGGCACCGCCGGATTTCAGCAAATCCGTTGATGCCGAACTGCCGATGCGTTTGGACGCGTTCGCGAAGCGGAAGTCTTCAAAACGCTACTTCACATAAGAGCCAGGTTGACTACCCGGTGCTGCCCATGGGGGCGGGAACGGGAGGAACCAAGGGAAAGCCACCGGCGGAGGTTTGGAGGTTTGGGTGCTCTTGCCGTGGGTGGATGGATGGCTGAGACCGAGTTGCACATCTCGGTAAACATGCCGCTCCCTTTGCTTATGCCCCTGGGGGTTTCCTTCGAGAGCTTGGGCCGGAATGGCTGACGTCACGAGCGCCGCTGCAAGCCCAACCGCCCAGAGGCGACGCTGAATGGTGAGGTTGAATCGCATCTCAATTTCTCCAAAGGTCAGGGCGCAGAGAACTTCGCCTGGCCGGACTTTCCGGCGGCGGTCTTCACGACGACGGTGATCGCAGCGCCGGATTGGACCGGCCCGGGTGCCTGCCCCGTGAGCGCATTTCCAGATGCGGTGAGTTGGAGGGTCTTCCGGTCGCCGCCCGAGACCACCATCACGGAGCCGGTGTAGCCCTTCGTATCGACGGGCTTTCCGGCTTCGTCGAAGACGTTCACCGCCACGGTCTGGCCGGATACAACCAGCTCTGCGTGAACGCCGGCGACGTCTTCCATTGGACCGCCGTTCGGGCCCTTCTGGGCGCCGTGGGCATGCTGCGCCAAAGCGGGGCCTGACAGCAGCAGCGCAGCGGCAATGGCAGTCACTTTCAACATGGGTATCTCCTTCAAGGGTTTGGGGTGGAAGCGGCCGCGACGGCCGGATCGGATGGCGCATCCACCTGTTCGGTCTCGCGCCGGAACAGGACGTAGAGCGCGGGCAGGACGAGCAAGGTGAGTATGGTGGAAGAGACGATGCCGCCGATGACGACGGTGGCGAGCGGACGCTGCACCTCCGCCCCCGGCCCCGTCGCCAGCGCCATGGGCACGAAGCCGAGGGAGGCGACGAGCGCGGTCATTAGCACCGGGCGAAGGCGCGTCAGCGCCCCTTCGCGCACGGCTTCCACGATCGCCTTCCCCTCGGCCCGCAGGCGTTGGATGAAGGCGATGATGACGAGGCCGTTCAGCACCGCGACGCCGGACAAGGCGATGAAGCCGATGCCCGCGCTGATGGAGAGGGGGATGTCCCGGAGCAGCAGCGCCGCGATGCCGCCGGTGAGTGCCAGGGGCACGCCGGAGAACACCAGAAGCGCATCCCCCACCGACCCGAAGCTCATGAAGAGGAGCAGGAAGATGAGGGCGAGCGCGATGGGCACCACGATGGCGAGGCGATGGGTGGCCGAGACGAGCTGCTCGAACTGGCCGCCCCATCCGATCCAATAGCCCTCGGGCAGCTTCACCTTCTCCGCCACCTGTCGCTGGGCATCGGTGACGAAGGAGCCGAGGTCCCGCTCGCGCACGTTCGCGCTCACCACGATGCGCCGCTTGCCGTCCTCCCGGCTGATCTGGTTCGGGCCGGGGGATATGGTGAGGGTGGCCAGGGCCGACAGGGGCACGTAGCGGATCTGCGTCACCGCCCCGGTTCCCCAGACGGCCCGCACCGGCGCTTCCCCATTGGGCGGGGGCAGCGGGATGGGCAGGTCGCGCAGCGCCTCGATGTCGGTGCGCAGTTCCTCCGGCAGGCGCACGACGATGTCGAAGCGCCGGTCGCCTTCGAAGAGGACCCCTGCCTCCCGGCCACCCACGGCGATCTCGATCAGTTCCTGCACATCGGCGACGGAGACGCCGTAGCGCCCCATGGCCGCCCGATTGAGCTCCACCGTGAGCATGGGTAGGCCCGAGACCTGCTCGGTCTTAACGTCCGCCGCGCCGGGCACCTTCTGGAGCACGGCCTGCACCTGGCCCGCCACCTGGAGGAGCGTGTCGAGATCGTCGCCGAAGATCTTCACGCCCACATCGCTGCGGATGCCGGAGATGAGCTCGTTGAAGCGGAGCTGGATGGGCTGAGAAAGCTCGTAATTGCTGCCCGCCACCTCTTCGGCCGCCTTCTCGATGTCCTCCATCAGTTCGGTTTTCGGCTTCGATGGGTTCGGCCATTCGGAGCGGGGCTTCAACATGATGTAGCCGTCGGAGATGGACGGCGGCATGGGGTCGGTCGCGACCTCCGCCGTGCCGACGCGGGCGAAGATCTCCTTCACCTCCGGCACCTTCAGGATCCGCTTCTCCAGCGCCTCCTGCATCTCGATGGACTGGGTGAGACTGGTGCCGGGGACGCGGAGCGCCTGGATGGCGGCATCGCCTTCATCCAGGCTCGGTATGAACTCTCCGCCCATGCGGGAAGCGGCAAGGCCGCTGATGATCACGAGGGCCGCAGCCCCCACCGCCACCACGCCGCGATAGTTGATGGAGGCATCCAGCAGCGGCGTATAGAGGCGCCGGGCGCTACGCATGATGAAGTTCTCATGCTCCGACACCCTCCCCGTCACGAACAAAGCGATGGCGGCGGGCACGAAGGTCATGGAGAACAGCGCCGCGCCGAGCAGTGCCATCAGCACCGTCACCGCCATGGGCGTGAACATCTTGCCTTCCACGCCCGTGAGCGTGAGGACCGGCAGGTAGACCACGGCGATGATCATGGTGCCGAACAGGCTTGGCCGGATCACCTCCTTCGACCCCGCGAGGATGGTCTCGAACCGCTCCGCCCGGGTGAGCAGGCGGCCCCTTTTGTGCTGCTCCTCGGCGAGCAGCCGCAAGCAGTTCTCCACGATGATGACGGCGCCGTCGATGATGATGCCGAAGTCGATGGCCCCTAGGCTCATCAGGTTGGCGCTGACCTTGTTCTCCACCATGCCCGTGATGGTGAAGAGCATGGCGAGCGGGATGACAAAGGCGGTGACGATGGCCGCGCGGATGTTTCCCAGCAGCACGAACAGGACCGCGATGACGAACAGGGCGCCTTCGACGAGGTTCTTCTCCACCGTCGCAATGGTGGCTTCCACCAGATGCGCCCGGTCGTAGACCGTGCGGGCAATGACGCCCTCAGGCAGCGAGCGGGAGATGGTTTCCAACCGCTGCTCCACCCGCTCGGCTACCGTGCGGCTGTTCTCGCCGATCAGCAGCATGGTGGTGCCCAGCACCACTTCCTGGCCGTTCAGAGTGGCGGCCCCGGTGCGCAGTTCCAGACCCTCGCGCACGTCAGCGATGTCTCCGATGCGGATGGGCGTTCCGGAATGGGTGCCGATGACGATGTCGCGGATCTGCGCCGCGTCCGCCACCTGGCCGGGCGTGCGCACCAGATACTGCTCGCCGTTCCGCTCGATATAGCCGGCGCCCACGTTCGCGTTGTTGGCCGCGAGCGCGGTCATCACGTCCCGGAACGAGATGCGGTAGGCCATGAGCCGCGCCGGGTCCGGAAGCACATGGAACTGCTTCTCGTAGCCGCCGATGGTGTTGACCTCGACCACCCCAGGCACGGTGCGGAGCTGGGGCTTGATGATCCAGTCCTGGATGGTGCGCAGGTCAGTGGGGCTGTAGGCCTCGCCGGAGGGTTTCTTCGCGCCCTCCTTCGCTTCCACCGTGTACATGTAGATCTCGCCGAGGCCCGTGGAGATAGGCCCCATGGCCATCTCCACGCCGGGCGGGAGCTGGTCCTTCGCCTGCTGGATACGCTCGTTCACGAGCTGCCGGGCGAAGTAGATGTCGGTCCCGTCCCGGAACACGACCGTCACCTGGCTGAGGCCGTAGCGGGAGAGCGAGCGGGTATATTGCAGCCCCGGCAGGCCGCCCATGGCGGTCTCGATTGGGAAGGTGATGCGCTGCTCGGTCTCCAGCGGAGAGAAGCCGGGCGCGGACGTGTTGATCTGCACCTGAACATTGGTGATGTCGGGCACCGCATCGATGGGCAGGCGCGTGAAGTTCCAGGCGCCGAAGGCCGCGATGCCGAGGCATGCCAGAACCACCAGCCAGCGCTGGCGGATGGAGAAGGCGAGGATGGCGTCGATCATTGCGCCGCCTCCGAAGCCTTAGGCTTCCCGGCTTCCCGGATGCGCATGAGATTATCGACGGGGGTGACGAACAGAACGCCGTCGCCCTTGCGGCCCGTCCAAGCAGCCTCCGCCAGCACCTTCGAAATCCGCTCTACGGCTGCCTCGGGGCACACGATCTGCACTTGGAGATGGCGCTGATAGAGAAGATCGGACTCGCTCGCGAGATAAGTGCCCCCGGCACCCCGTCCTCGACCCTGACCGCGGACCTCCACCATCGAGAAACCGGGGAACTCGGGAAGCTCATGGAGGGCGCGCACCACCCGCGCTTCCAGGAGCGGATGGATGTAGGCCGTTATCAATTTCAGCTTCTCAGTGCTCATGGCTGGCGCTCCCCTTGGCGAGCTCGGCCTTGATCACGAAGCTGTTCTTGGCCGCATAGCTGTCGCCGGGCATGAGGCCGAACAGCACCTCGGCCCATTCACCGTCCCGCTCACCCAGTTCCACGTCGCGTGGCTCGAAGGCGTCGCCGTTGCGCACGAAGACGACCGTGCGATTGTCGATGGCCTGGAGTGCGTTGAGACGGACGGCGAGGTCCACGGGCTTCTCCGCGAGCACGATGGTGCCTACGGCGAAGAGGCCCGGCCGAAGGCGCATGCCGTCATTGGGGATGGCGATGCGCGCCAGGGCGCTCTGGGTGTCGGCGGCGCCGATGGGCGAGACGTAGATGACCTTGCCATCTATGGGCGCCCCGCCGTCCTCGGGATCGATCTGGACAGGATCGCCGACGCGGACCTTGGCGAAGTCCCGCCGGTAGACGGAGAGGTCGACCCAGAGAGTCGAAAGGTCAGCCACGATGAAGGCGGGCTTCTGCTCCGAGACGTACTCGCCGAGCGCCACGCCGCGTTCCACCACCGTGCCGGAAATGGGGGATTTCAGGTCATAGGTGGTGAGGCTCTGGTTGCTCTCGATGACCGCGAGGACATCGCCCTTGTTGACCTTATCTCCAAGGCGCTTGCGGATCTCCCGCACGATGCCCGGGAATCGGGGCGCGACCTGGACGATGGCCTCCTGGTTCGGCTGGATCAGCCCGTTCAGGCGAAGCTTCCGGCGCAGCATCTCCGGCCGCGCGGTCTCAAGGCCAATGCTCGCCGCGGCGAGCTTGGTGTCATCGAGTTCGATGGCTCCTTCCGAGTGCCCTTCCTCCTCCCCATGCCCGCTTTCGGCGGCCTGGCTCGGGGTGACGGATGACGGCTTTTCCTGGAGGGCGTACAGCGTCCCGGCGCCGGCCATAAGGCCGAGCAGGAGCAACGCCACGTCGCGTCGCGCCGAGCGGATCATTTGGATTTTCCTTTTGCGAAGGTCACGGGGCGGCCCGTCAGCCCCTCAAGGGTGGCGAGGGCCGTGTGGTAAGAGACGAGCGCGTCAAGTTCGCGCAGCGACGTCTCGGTCAGCGACGATTGGGCGTCCAGCAATTCCAGGAGGGTGTAGCGGCCTTCCGAATAGCCGCTCTCGATGCCTTCGAAAGCGCTCCTCGCATCTGGAAGACCGCCACCGCGCAAGAGCGCGACTTCGTCGTAGGACGATTTCAGGGAATCGTAAGCTCGGCCCACCTGGGAGATGAGGACGCTGCGGACGACGGCTTCCTCCGCCTCCGCCCGGCGCAGCGATTCATGAGCCTCGATGATGCCGCCCTGGTTCCGGTCGAACACCGGCAGCGGCACCGACATGGTGAATATCATCCCGCTGTCGGCGGTCTCGTTGTAGTGGCGATACCCGACTCCGAGCGTGACGTCCGGAACGGCCTGCGCCCGGGCACCGGTGAGTTCTGCGCTGCGCTGTGCCTTGAGCGCCGTGAAGCGCGTGAGCTGCGGGTTCTCCTGCACAGACTTCAGGATGCGGTCGAGCGAAGGCGGGGCGTTCACCCGAACCAGGTTGCCCGTCACGGCTCCGAACTTCGCTTCCTTGAGCCCCATGAGGAGCGCCAGCTCGCGCCGGGCGGTCACGAGCGCCATCTTGGTGCGTTCGAGCTCTACCTTCGCGAGATTGGCCGCCACCTTGGCCCGCGAGATCTCCGCAGGGGAGGACGCTCCGGCCTCGACGCGGTTCTGGAGCAAAGGCGTCCAGCGTTCGATGGCGCTGAACTGGGCCTTCAATATCTCAAGCCGGCTCTGGGCACTGAGGACCGTGACGAAAGCCGCCGTGGTCTCGGCCAGGACCTGGAGGCGCAGCGCCTCACGTTCCCAGCGGGCAACCCCCACTCCGGCACTTGCAGCCGCGATCCGCGCTTCGCGCTTGCCCCCGAGCTCCACGAGCTGGCTCACCTGGAGCGTCTGCTCCGCAAGGTCGAGCCCTTGGTACGAGCCGGAGCCGAAAGCATTGTCCACTTCAAGCGACAGGTTCGGATTCGGGAGCACGGCAGCCTGTACGCTGCGCCCCCCCGCCATGCCGATGTCCCGTTCGGCGACCGTCAGCCTGGGATTCGCGGCGAGCGCGCTGGAGAGCGCCTGGGCAAGAGTCAGCGGCCGCGGCGAGGCGGCGAGCGCAGGTGACGCATGAAGCAGCGCAATCGCTGCCCCAAGCGCGAGCGCGAGGGCACGAGGAGACATGATCCGTTCCGGGCATGGGGCTGCATTGGCCGACGCAGGGCGTCAGCGCGCGACGTGCGGAAGGATCAGGCTTTGGGAGGTCGGAAGTCGGCGCCGGGGACGCGGCCCTCGACCAGATGCACCGGCGGCGCCTGAACCGGGAGCTGCAAGTACATGGGGGCAACGTCGGCCGGGACGTCGATCATCGCCGTGGAGCAGCCATGGCAGTCATGATCGACGAAAGGCAGGTTCGCCGGATGATCCGGCGCCTTCTTGACGATCACGACGTCCTGCGAAGCTCCATCGGAGAGAGCGATCACGACGTCGCCATCGTCGACATGGTGCGCGGAAAGGGCACCTGCCAGCGGGCCGAAAGCCAAGCACAGCATCACGAGCGACATCACCACCCGGCGGATCGCCGGGCGAAGATTCGTACGGAATACATGTGCGAGGGTGCCACGCATGGCCTGAGAAAGACCCCAAGCCTCACGCAGTGTCAAGACAATCGATCCCGAGCGCGTCATTTTGGCCCCAAGAGCAACGTGACGGTTTCGCTCGCTCCAGCTCCGATTTTCATCAATGATCTACAATATCATTGATGGTGGTGTCGGCATTCACCATGGTCCGCCAGAATCTCGATGACGCGGCACTCCGAGACGGTGCCGTGAGCGCATCCTTGGATCATGCGCTGGAGCTCTTTCCGGAGCGCGGCCAAGCTGGCGATGCGCATTTCCACCTCGCCGAGACGGGCGCGTGCGATCTTGTCCGCGGCGTCGCAGGATTGATCCGGATCATCCTGAAGGACCAGCAGGGTCCGAATTGCGTCGATCTCGAACCCGAGCTCGCGTGCGTGCCGAATGAAGGCGAGCCGACGGAGATCGGATGCGCCATAGAGCCTTCGGTTGCCTTCGGTTCGGGGCGGGGACGGCAGAAGCCCGATCTGCTCGTAGAACCGGATCGTGGGCACCTTCACGCCGCTGGCTTTCGCCGCTGCGCCGATGGAAACGTCCCTGGACATTCCGCTTGCTCCTCTAGTCGCTAGAGGATGTAGGGTCCCCCGGAACGATGCGAAAGGGCACCCCATGAATGCTCCTCTCCTCCAGACTCGCTTTCGGGTGAGCGGGATGGACTGCGCCTCATGTGCGGCGAAGATCGACGCGGCCGTGAGCCGGATTCCGGGCGTGGAAGAAGTCGCGGTCTCCGTCACCGCGGGAACCCTGTCGGTTCGCCATGCGCCCCATAGTGATCTCGTTGCCCTGCGAGAGCGCGTCACCAGTTTGGGTTATCAACTCGCTCCGATCGAGGAGAGACCTCATCGCGGCGACCAGGAACGCGCCGACGGTGGAGCGCAGGCGCAGTCGATGCCGCGCGGACCGGGTGATGGTGATCACCATCACGACGGCAATGATGGCCATGAGCACCATGACCACCATCACGGGAGCGATACGCAAAGCGGTGACTTGCATGGTCACGACCATGGCCCGACGGAAGGGCCGTGGTGGAGATCAGGCAAGGCGCGGCTGACCATCCTCAGCGGACTCGCGCTCGCGGCCGCCTTCGCCGTCGGCACATTCGTCCCGTCCATCGAAGCTCCGGCCTTCATCGTTGCCATGCTCGTGGGATTGGTGCCCATCGCCCGCCGCGCGGTGATGGCAGCGCGCATGGGCATGCCCTTCACCATTGAGATGCTGATGACCATCGCCGCCGTCGGCGCCGTCGTCATCGGGGCCGCCGAGGAGGCGGCCGCCGTCGTCTTCCTGTTCCTGGTCGGGGAACTGCTGGAGGGAGTCGCCGCAGGGCGGGCGCGGGCGAGCATTCAATCCCTCACGGCCCTCGTTCCCAAGACGGCGCTGCTGGAGCGGGATGGCGGCACCCGGGAGGTTCCGGCCGAAGACCTTGCAGTGGGTGACGTCATCCTCGTGCGACCGGGCGACCGCATTCCCGCGGACGGCATGATCGTCTCCGGAGAGAGCGCGATCGACGAAGCGCCGGTCACCGGCGAGAGCACCCCCGTTCGGAAAGGCGTGGATGCCAACGTCTTCGCGGGCACCGTGAACGGCGATGCCGCCCTCCGGATCCGCGTGACCGCCGCCGCCGAGGACAACACCATCGCCCGTGTCGTGAAGCTCGTGGAGGAGGCTCAGGAATCGAAGGCGCCGACCGAACGCTTCATCGACCGCTTCTCCCGCTACTACACGCCCGGCGTGGTGGTGGTCGCGGCCCTCGTCGCGGTCGTCCCGCCGCTCCTGTTCGGTGGAGGATGGGACGAGTGGATCTATAAGGGCCTCGCCATCCTCCTGATCGGCTGCCCGTGCGCCCTGGTGATCTCCACTCCCGCCGCCATCGCGGCCGGGCTCTCCGCCGGAGCGCGCCGGGGCCTTCTCATGAAGGGCGGTGCCGTCCTGGAAGGGCTGGGGAAGATCACCGCCGCCTGCTTCGACAAGACCGGCACCCTCACCGAGGGCAAGCCCAAGGTGACCGATGTCATCAGCTTCGGCCGTGGCGAGCAGGACGTCCTCAGGCTGGCTGCCGCCCTGGAGACCGGCTCCAGCCACCCGCTTGCCAAGGCAATCCTCGACAAGGCGGAAGCGGATGGCATCGTGGTGCCCTTCGCAGACGAAGGCAAGGCGCTGGGCGGCAAGGGTGTGACCGCAACCGTCGAAGGACTCCAGGTCTTCCTCGGTTCCCCGAAGGCGGCGGGCGAGCACGTCCCGCTCCCATCGGAGGCGACGTCGCGGATCACCGCCTTGAACGACGAAGGCAAGACGGTGTCGGTTCTGATCGTGGACGGGGAGATCGCCGGCGCGATCGCCATGCGCGACGAGCCGCGTCCCGATGCCCTCCGCGGTCTCCGCATGCTCGCGGATGCGGGCCTGCGCACCGTGATGCTCACCGGCGACAACCGCCGAACGGCGGAAGCCATCGGACGCCAGCTCGGCATTGAGGTTCGGGCCGAATTGCTGCCCGAGGACAAGCAGCGCATCGTCGGTGAACTGAGGTCCCAGGGCCTCGTCGTGGCCAAGGTGGGCGACGGCATCAACGATGCTCCGGCCCTCGCCGCGGCGGACGTGGGCATCGCCATGGGCGGAGGCACCGACGTCGCGCTGGAAACCGCCGATGCCGCCATCCTTCACGGGCGGGTCTCCGACGTTGCCACGATGGTGGACCTTTCGAACCGCACCATGGGCAACATCCGGCAGAACATCACCATCGCCCTGGGGCTGAAGGCGGTGTTCCTGGTGACCACCGTGATCGGGATCACCGGCCTGTGGCCCGCCATCCTGGCCGACACGGGCGCGACCGTTCTGGTGACGCTGAATGCCTTGCGGCTTCTGGGCTACAAGCCGTCATAGCGGGAGCCGTCGCCCGATACGCGTTCGACTGCGATCAAAGCGTGCCTGGAGACGTCAGCGTCCGCGGGTCATCGCCTTGCGGAAGGCTTCGAGGGTCTCGGCGCTCACATGATGCTCTATACCCTCCGCATCGATCCGCGCCACCTCTTCGCTCACGCCGAGCGATCGCAGGAAGTCCTCCACGACCCTGTGTCGTGCCCGGCTTTCGTCCGCCACCTTGCGGCCCGCTTCCGTGAGGAACACGCCGCGATAGGGCTTGCGAGAAACGAGCCCGTCCACCGCGAGACGGGCGAGCATCTTCGCGACCGTAGGCTGTGCCACTCCAAGACGGGCGGCGATGTCGACCTGACGAGCCTCATTGCCATCGTCGATCAGGTCGGCGATCAGCTCGACATAATCCTCGACAAGAGCTCCCCTTCGAGCTTTCCGCGTCTCGCGGAAACCTTCCGATTGAACACCAGCATCCGGTAACGGGGCCTCCCGGGGGATGGAGCGGCTGGTGCGCGGCAATGATGCCTCCTTGTCGATGAACGTTCGGTTCGAACCTGACCATAGAATTATAGCATAGGCTCAATTTTTTCAATTGACGTTAGGGCAGATCGAATGCGCGACAGCCGTATGCACCGCCAACCCCTGCAACTTTTGAGTTGACGCCATCAAATATAGCATATTGAATATTTATGAGTAAAAGCTCAAATTATCAGCTTGCACTTTATCCTGCTCGCCGGGAACCTCGCATGTCCGACT
>NZ_JBAFWT010000040.1:0-36051 GCF_043195195.1 Roseixanthobacter psychrophilus | reverse complement strand
CGGCGGCCACCGGCCGGGCCGGAGGCAGCGAGATTCGCGTTCCGCAGGTGTCGGTTTTTCGGGAACGGGTGGCGCAGGGCAAAGGCTGGCGAGCGCGCCAACATGCTCTGTATGGATGATCTCATCCATACGTCATGATAAACGCGTCCATACACAGGAGCGCCCGATGCGAACGCTACAGATCCGTGATGAACGCGCCCGCGCGCTGGCCGAACAGCTCGCGGCGCAGCGCAAGGTTACGATGACCGAAGCGGTGATCCAAGCGCTGGAGAGCGAGCTGACGCGGGAGAAGGACAAGGAGCCGCTGGCCAGCCGGCTCAAACGCATCGCCACCGCCCTCGCAGCAGAGGGACAGCCCACCGGCCGGGAGATGAGCAAGGACGAGATAGACGGGATGTGGAGCCGCTGATGTTCGTGGACAGCTCAGTCCTCGTGGCGATCCTCGCCGATGAGCCGGACGCCGCCGGCTTCGCCACCAAGCTCGCCGCGGCACCGCACCGCTACACCTCGGGCCCGGCGGTCCTCGAAGCCGCGATCCGCTTGTCGCGCCGGCTCGCCGTCGACCCTGTGGCGGCGGAGACGCGCCTCAGCCAGGTCCTGGAAGAGGCGCGGATCTCCCTCATTCCAATCAATGGCAGCATCACGAAGCGCGCCGTCGCGGCCGTCGCGGCCTTCGGCATGGATGGGAACCATCCGGCCCAGCTCAGCCTCGCCGATTGCCTGTCCTACGCCAGCGCGCGGGCCTATCGGGTGCCCCTGCTGTTCAAGGGCGCGCATTTCTCGCAGACCGACATCGAGGTGGCGTGATGATGGCCAGCAGCGCTCCCATCGATGACCAGCCCCACGAGGATGACGACTCGGCCGCCGGCGCAGGTTCAACGCAACCGATCGCCCAGGCCCCCTCCCCTGCCCTGCCGGCGCATCTCACGCGCCTGACCGAACGGGCGCGCGATTACATCGATGCGGCGAGCTCGGCGAACACCCGCCGCGCCTACGCCTCCGACTGGAAGCACTTTTCCAGCTGGTGCCGCCGGCAGGGACTGGAGCTCCTTCCCCCCTCCCCGCAAGTCGTCGGGCTCTACATCACCGCGTGTGCCTCGGGCGCCGCGGTTCCCTGCGGCAAGCCGAACACCGTCTCGACCATCGAGCGGCGGCTGTCGGCGATCGGCTGGAACTACACCCAGCGCGGCACGCCGCTCGACCGCAGCGATCGCCACATCGCCACCGTGCTCGCTGGCATCCGCAACACCCATGGCGCTCCGCCCCGGCAGAAAGAAGCCGTGCTGCCCGAGGACGTCATTGCCATGCTCGAAACGCTCGACCGTGGATCGCTCCGCGGCCTGCGCGACCGGGCCATGCTGCTGCTCGGCTTCGCCGGCGGCCTGCGACGCTCCGAGGTCGTCGGGCTGGACGTCGGCCGGGATCACACCGAGGACGGGACCGGCTGGATCGAGATCCTCGACAAGGGTCTTCTGGTGACGCTGCGGGGCAAGAACGGCTGGCGCGAGATCGAGGTGGGCCGTGGCTCGTCCGACGCCACCTGCCCGGTCGTCGCGCTGGAGACCTGGCTCAGACTGGCCAAGATCGGCCACGGTCCGCTGTTCCGCCGCGTGACCGGCCGGGGCAGGGATGTCGGTCCCGATCGGCTCAACGACCGCGAGGTCGCGCGGCTGGTCAAGCGCACGGCCCTCGCCGCCGGCGTCCGTGGCGATCTCACCGAAGGCGAACGGGAAGAGAAATTCGCCGGCCATTCCCTGCGCGCCGGGCTGGCTTCTTCGGCCGAAGTCGATGAACGCCATGTCCAGAAGCAGCTCGGCCACGCCTCGGCCGAAATGACCCGCCGCTATCAGCGCCGGCGCGACCGGTTTCGGGTGAACCTCACCAAAGCCGCCGGGCTGTAGGACCGGGTTCACGGTTCCGCAGCCATCCATCCGCGCCGAGGATAGCATCACGGCGTCTCGCCGGGGATCCGGCGAGCAGACCCCGCCGATCCCCGAGCTCCGCCGCCGCCCCCTGCCCCGTCGGCTTGCGCATCCAGCTTCGCCCGCAAGAGCGCCATCACCATCGGCCAGGTCGAGAACTTCCCATCCTGGGCGCGCTTCGTCAGGCTGCGCAGATAGCCCCCATGGCTCGAGATGTATTCGGCCCGCTGCAGGATCGCGGCGATGACCGTGGCCGCATTGGTTTCGCCCATTGCTGCGCATGCATCCTGATAGGCACTCGGGCTAATCCCGAGGAAAGCCCGCGCCAGTTGTGCCGTGGCTAGAAGGTCGCGCCAGGTCCTGATTTCGCTGCCCGGAGCCAGGATCACGATCTCCGGGCAGGCCTCAAGCACAATCCCAAGCGGCAGATCCCGTTCCGTGAGCGCACGGAGGTTATCGGGAGCTGCGGCTTCCGCCTTCTCACTCTTCCGAAGGCCCTGTTCAGATTCATGTTGGGAGTCTGGGTTTGAATTCTGTTTGTGACGCTCAGCTTGAGACTCATTGACGCTTGAATTCTGGGAATTGAGGAAGTCTTCCAGCGCCTTATGCACAGCGCCTCGGAGATCGGAGAGCTCCGCCAAGATCACGGCGATGGTCGCCTTCGACGCTGATCTCGGCAGCCGCCCCATCAGGTCCTCGTAGCGCGCCCGATGGGCTCGCCAGTCTCCTGGAACGCCCTCCTCGATGCCGGCGGCGATCAACTTCACCACATCCCGGCGCGCGATCGTCAGCCGCTCGCGCACAATCCGCAGCGCCTTCTTCTCAGCCTGCACCGCCTCGGCGAGCGTCCTGAACTCCTCCGCACGCGCCACGATCGGCGCCAGGTCGAATCCGTAGGCCTGTTCTATCTCGCCCGTTGGCCCCTTTCGGGCAAAGCGCTTTCCGTTGGGGCTGTCTCTGCGAATGACCAAGCCACAATGCACGAGGACCGCAATGTGTCGGCGGAGCGTCGCGGGCGCCATCCCGTTCGCGCGATCGCTGAGCTGGTTGTTGGACGGAAACACCACGAGATCAGAGTCCGCGCACAGCGTCGTCTCCTGGTGGAACGAGAGGAGGGCGCTCAGGATGGCGAGAGAGCGATCGGATGCGCCAATCGCCTCACGGGCTTCCCGGATGTGCTGGAACACCTTCCATTTGTGAACGATGGCTTCCGGTGGGGCGGCACGCGACGCCATCTGCGTCGAAATTTGGTCAAGCGTCATCGGGCGCCGCCCAAAGGGCGTCGTTGCGACATGCGTCTGCATTTTCCTTCACCTATCGCTAGGCAAAAGAAGTCCGGCCTCCAAAACGGCATACGTCAGCATGCCGGTTGGCCTTGACACTGATTCGCGGAAGTGGGATTCTCTCAGTCGCCAAACTGAAAAGAGAAGGGCTTCCGGAACTCCGTTTCGGGGGCCTTTTTCTTTTGCGGGTTAGCCTCCATTTTCCTGTGAACCGACGTCCTGCCGAAAGGCCTCGTAGAGACGATCGAGATTCTCCGACAGGTACTCACCAAACGCGCGGGCGTCAGAGCTCTTGGCTTTGAGCGCCAACGTGAACTTCTTGCTCTCGATCGCCATATCGGCGCTCAATGAGCTGTCCGAAGATGCCCAGGTCTTTTTCTCCGGCTCGGCCTTAGCGCGCTTGCGCGCCGGCACGGTCTTCAGACGTCGAACAAAAAGCTCGAAGCGCTGATCACCTGCGGCCTCGGTAACGGCTGGATCGCGAAGAAGCTCATCCGCGCGTGCATTGTTTGCCGGGTTGTCCAGGAGGAGCTTGAGTTCGTACCAGCGGTCCCGACCGATTCCCTTTGCCTGCTCGAGGGCACCCAGCACGCCTGCCGGCAGGTTCGCCACAGCCAGAAGCTTCGAGAGCGTGCCACGGTCGACAGACAGCGCGCTCATGATCGTCGCGTTGTCGTCGTCGTAGCGCAGTCGAGCGAGCTCTCCGGCAAACAGCGCGCGGTCAATGAACGGCACATTCGCCCGAGCTGAGTTCTCCTGGCCGAGCGCAACAACGTGGTCGCGGTCCTCCATCTCCTTGACGATCGCGCGCACCGTCCGGCCCAGGGCCTGGGCGACCTTGAGGCGTCGATGCCCGAAGACAACCATGTAGCGCCCGGCCGCTTTTGGATGCGGCCGAACCAGGATCGGCGTGTCTTGGCCCCGATCGCGAATTGCGGAAAGGACGACATTGAACTCTTCCGGATCATCTGTCCGCCGATCGCGCACGAACGAGGGATCAATCAGGTCCGGCTCGAGTTCGATGACCGTCTCGCCTTCCGCAAGCTTATCGGCCTTGGCCGCCATCTCATCTAGCGAGCTGAGAAGCGATCGAGATGCGCCCTTGGCCGCATAGTCCAGCACAGAGCGGTCCAGCGCTGGCCCACTGGCCGATAGGTTTGCGAGTGGATTTTTACGAGCCATCTCACGCGCCTCTCAAACATGCTAGATGATTGAAAGTGTGCTGGTTTTTATGGGTTTTGACTGCAGTCAACATCACAGCCGCCCCCACGCTTTGTGAATCAGAGCCTGAACCTCGAAATTGACGGCGTCCAAGGCCTCGATGGCGCGGTCGTAGGTATCGCGGTTGAAGTTAGCGCGCTCGACCTCGTAGAGCGTCTGCTTAGTCAAGCCGGCGTCGGAGATGGCCGTGGACTTCACCATCGGGTGTTTCAAGATTTCCTCGGTGAGCATCGACTGCATGAAGCCGAGCATCTGGACCTGCGGCACATCCGTCGCCTCGTAACGGGTGATCAAGTAACGGAGCCAGTCAATCTTCACCGGCGCCCCATTCTTCCGAATGGCCTGCACGAAATTTCCGAGCATGAGAAGGAACTGGCTCATCGACATCAGGTCGAGCATCTGCGGATGAACGGTGATGAGCACCGACGACGACGCAGTTAGCGCGGTCAGGGTCAGGAAGCCGAGCTGGGGAGGGCAGTCGATCACGACGACATCGAAGCGGTCGTCGACATCTTCGAGCGCCCGGCTGAGCCGCGTGAAGAACAGTTTGCCCTCACTCGAACGCTGCATGAACAGCGGCGTATCATACTCGTACTCCTGCAGCTCCAAGTTCGCCGGAATGATTTCGAGAAGCGGAAAGTTCGTCGGCGCAATGACGTCGGCGATCGGCTTACGCTTCTCATCGTACCGGATAGCGTCATAGAGCGAGGGATTCCGGTCGATCTCGGGCTGGAATCCGTGCAACGCAGACAGGGACGCCTGGGGGTCGAGATCGATCGCCAGCACACGGTGGCCTGTCAGCGCTAGGTGCTGAGCGAGATGGGCGGCCGTCGTCGTCTTTCCCGAGCCGCCCTTGAAATTCACAACCGCGATGACTTGAAGCTTCTCGCCCGGCTTACGGTAGGGGACATACTTCTTCGCGTCCGAACGGCCGTTCTTATCGAGATAGTGCCGGAGCTCGATCATCTGCTCAGCGGTGTAGAAGCGTCGTCCGCCACCCGCGATAAGAGGCTCCGGGCCCTTGCCCTCCAGGTGAAGCCGCTTAAGGTTGTTTGGGGAGACGCCGAGATAATGGGCGACCTCGGCCATAGGAAAACGGCGAAGCGTCTTCTTCGCGTCCGGCGGGAATTTCTCCAGCCGGAGCTGATCGAGCTTGCGAGAGATCTCCGCTCCCTGAGCTAGGATCTTCTCATCAAATTCGAATGATGGAAGTGAACCCATCCTTCCCGCCTCGATTCAGATAATGGCGCCAGCAGCGCCTAAAGTGCCGATTTAGCGCCAGTATGTGCGATTCCCCCCCGCTGGCAAGGAGATAAGGGTTACTGAAAAGTAAACGCCGCTCCGAATCGAACCCTATGCTAGGCGATCGATCAGCAATAGTCGCCTTATTTTCAATAGCTTAGCCTATAACGCAAACGTAGCTGCTACCCCGCATAAATGCCGGGTCCAAGCTCTCTTCAAGCGATGCGAGGCACCGGCTCAGTGCAAGGCCTTCGCCGCAGAATCGGCAGCCTCCGGTTCCACTGGTCCCCTATTTGCGGCTGGCCCGGCATTTCTGCCGGGGTGACCCTCGTGCCGTCCACATGCTGGTTTCCTTCACCACGATTTGGGTGAGGGACATTCACCGTGAACAGCACGAGCTTTCGAGCTTTCCAGGCTGAGGTATGCCACATCGCCGGCGTCGGGACGGCGCGGTGATGGAGCTGCGCTCCCACCCGCGACTGGTCCGCAAGCTCCAGACTGCTCTTGGTGACACCATTTGCTCAGCCTTGGATGAGCCGACTGTCGTTGAAATCATGGTCAATCCAGACGGGCGTCTCTTCATCGAGCGGCTAGGGCAGGGGATGACGCACGCTGGCTCGATGCCTTCCGGCTCGGCGGAGATCATCATCGGAAGCGTTGCGCACGCACTCCAATCCGAGGTCGATCACGAGAAGCCGATCGTCTCAGGGGAGCTGCCAATTGGAGGGCATAGGTTCGAGGGCCTTCTGCCGCCCATCGTCCAGTCGCCTAGCTTCACGATCCGCAAGCGAGCCTCCAAGCTCATCAGCCTGGAGGAGTATGTCGGCGCCGGCGTGCTGACCGAGGGCCAGTTCAAGGCCATCCGTAATGCCATCGAGGCACGCCTCAATATCGTGATCTCGGGCGGAACTGGGAGCGGCAAAACCACGCTCGCCAACGCCGTCATCACCGAAATGGTGAATGTCGCCCCCGACCACCGTCTGGTGATCCTGGAGGACACCGGCGAGATCCAATGCGCCGCCGAAAACGCGGTTTCCCTGAAGACCAGCGACGCGGTCGACATGGCCCGCCTCCTGAAGAGCACTATGCGCCTCCGGCCGGATCGGATCATCGTCGGGGAGGTGCGCGATGGCGCTGCGCTGACCTTGCTCAAGGCTTGGAACACAGGTCACCCGGGCGGTGTCACGACCATCCATAGCAACACCGCCCAGTCGGCACTGCGCAGGCTCGAGCAGCTTACCGCTGAGGTGAGCCACCAGCCGATGCGCGAGGTGATCGGCGAGGCAGTGGACCTGATCGTCTCGATCGAGCGCACACCGCGCAACCGCTGCGTGCGGGATGTCGTGCACGTCGAGCGCTACGTCGACGGTGCCTACCAAATGGAAATCTGCGGAGGAGTTCAGCATGCTGGGTAGACGGGCAATGCGCGTGGGGTTTGCGGTCGCGGTTCTCGCACTTGCGGCGGGACCGGCGATGGCCGCCACCGGCGGCGGGGGCGGCCTTCCCTGGGAAGCCCCCCTCCAGCAGATCCAGCAGTCCATCACTGGACCCGTCGCAGGCTTCATCGCCCTAGCCGCGGTCGCGGTTGCGGGCGGCATGCTCATCTTCGGTGGCGAGCTGAACGATTTCGCGCGGCGCCTCATGTACGTGGTGCTGGTCGCCGGCATCCTGCTCGGCGCCACCCAGATCGTCGGCATGTTCGGGGCGACCGGCGCATCGATCGGCGACGTGAGCTCGCTGATCGATAGGGCAGGGGGCAGCCTAGATGGCTGATGTGCCGTCCCCGCTTGCCCGGAGCCTTATCCACCGGGCGCTTTCGCGGCCGAACCTCCTCATGGGCGCTGACCGCGAGCTCGTTCTTGTGACGGGCCTCGCCGCAATCATCCTGATCTTCGTGGTGTTGACCTGGTACGCCGCACTTCTCGGTCTAGTGATCTGGTCCGTGGTCGTCGGCATGCTGCGAATGATGGCCAAGTCCGACCCGCTGATGCGGCAGGTCTATGCGCGACACATTCGCTATCGGCCCGATTACCGGCCGACGTCGTCACCGTGGCGCAGATACTGAGGCGGGTCCATGGTCGCGCTGCGTGATTTCCGCCATCACGGACCGTCGTTCGCCGATCTCCTGCCATATGCTGGCGTCGTGGCCGACGGCGTGATCCTCCTTAAGGACGGCTCGCTCATGGCGGGCTGGTACTTCGCGGGCCCCGACTCCGAAAGCTCGACCAATCCCGAGCGGAACGAAGTCTCGCGACAGATCAACACGATCCTCGCACGCCTGGGCTCTGGATGGATGATCCAGGTCGAGGCGGTCAGGATCCCGGCGACGGAGTACCCTCAACCACAGGCAAGCCGATTTCCAGATGCGGTCACCCTTGCGATCGATGCCGAACGCCGCGCCCACTTCGAGCGTGAGGGCGGTCATTTCGAGAGCCAGCATGCACTCATCTTGACCTATCGGCCGACAGAGCGCCGCCGCTCGGGGCTCACCCGCTACATGTATTCCGACTCCGAAAGCCGGACGGCGCGATACGGCGACCTAGTGCTGGAAGCTTTTCAGAACGCGATCCGGGAAGTCGAACAGTATCTTGCGACCGTTCTCTCAATCCGACGCATGCGCGTGCGCGTGGCGCAGGAGGCGAATGGCCCGGCTCGTTACGACGAGCTGTTCCAGTTCATCCGGTTCTGCATCAGCGGCGAGAACCATCCGGTGCGCCTGCCCAGCGTGCCGATGTATTTGGACTGGCTCGCAACTGCGGAGCTCCATCACGGCCTCTCCCCGTTGCTCGATGGCCGATACCTGTCGGTCGTCGCGATCGACGGCTTTCCGGCGGAGAGCTGGTCCGGGATCCTCAACTCACTCGACTTGATGCCCCTGACCTACAGGTGGTCGAGCCGCTTCATGTTTCTCGACGAGCAGGAAGCGCGACAACGCCTCGAGCGCACGCGGAAGAAATGGCAACAGAAAGTCCGACCCTTCTTCGATCAGCTGTTCCAGACGAGCTCGCGTTCCATCGACCAGGACGCACTGGCGATGGTGGCAGAAACCGAGGACGCTATTGCCCAGGCCGCGTCACAGCTTGTCGCCTATGGGTACTACACCCCGGTCATCGTCCTCTTCGACAGCGACGAGGCGCGCCTGCGGGAGAAATCCGAGGCTGTGCGCCGCCTCGTACAGGCCGAAGGGTTCGGGGCGCGCATCGAAACCCTGAACGCAACCGAGGCCTATCTCGGCAGCCTTCCCGGAAACTGGTACGCCAATGTCCGCGAACCGCTCATCAACACCCGGAACCTCGCCGACCTCATCCCGCTCAACTCGGTCTGGTCCGGAAGCGCCGTCGCGCCATGCCCCTTCTTCCCGGTCGGTTCTCCGCCGCTGATGCAGGTCGCGTCCGGCTCGACCCCTTTTCGATTGAACCTGCATGTTGACGACGTCGGCCATACCCTGATCTTCGGACCGACCGGGTCGGGAAAGTCCACTCTCCTCGCGCTGATCGCAGCGCAGTTCCGCCGCTACGACCGCGCCCAAGTCTTCGCCTTCGACAAGGGCGGCTCGATGCTGCCTCTGACGCTGGCCGTGGGCGGCGATCACTATGCCGTCGGCGGGGGAGGGGAGGGGGCGGCTGAGCTCTCCTTCTGCCCGCTAGCGGAGCTGGCCACCGACAGCGACCGCGCGTGGGCAAGCGAATGGATCGAGACGCTCGTCTCGATGCAAGGCGTGACGATCACGCCGGACCACCGAAATGCGATCTCGCGCCAGATCGGCTTGTTGGCGGCGGCGCAGGGCCGGTCGCTTTCTGATTTTGTCAGCGGGGTGCAGTTGCGGGAGATCAAGGACGCTCTCCACCACTACACCGTCGACGGTCCGATGGGCCATCTCCTCGACGCGGAAGAAGACGGGCTGACGCTCAGGGCGTTCCAGACCTTCGAGGTCGAGGAGCTCATGAACATGGGGGAGCGGCACCTGATCCCCGTGCTGCTCTATCTGTTCAGACGCATCGAGAAGCGTCTCACCGGCGCACCAAGCCTGATCATCCTGGACGAGGCCTGGCTGATGCTCGGCCACCCGATCTTCCGGGACAAGATCCGGGAATGGCTGAAGGTGCTACGCAAGGCGAATTGCGCCGTAATCCTCGCGACGCAGTCCATCTCCGACGCCGACCGGTCGGGGATTATCGACGTGCTGAAGGAGTCTTGCCCGACGAAAATCTGCCTGCCGAATGGCGCGGCGCGCGAACCCGGAACGCGCGAGTTCTACGAGCGCATCGGCTTCAACAGCCGGCAGATCGAGATCGTCGCGACCGCCACCCCCAAACGCGAATACTACGTCGCGTCCCCGGAAGGCAGGCGCCTTTTCGATATGGCGTTGGGGCCGATCGCGCTCGCATTCGCCGGGGCCTCCGGAAAGGAGGACCTCGCCCGGGTCCGCGCGCTCCGGCAGGCCTTCCAGGAAGCGTGGCCCATCCATTGGCTTACGGAGAGAGGGGTTGGGAATGCCCACACACTGCTCGCCAATGCGTAGCGCGATCACCGCCGCCTTTGCGCTCGCCTGCGTCATCGCAGCGGTCCCGGCGCACGCCGGTGCGGCCGCCGGCGGCGCGACGGAATTCACGCAGCTGCTGAACAACGGCGAGCTCGTGAGCCTCGTCGGCAAATCCGCCGATCAGATCACCAATCAGCTCAAGCAGATCGACCAGCTGGCGCAGCAGATCCAGAATCAGCTGAACATCTACAACAACATGCTCCAGAACACGGCGCGCCTGCCAAGCCATGTGTGGGGTCAGGTCGAGCAGGATCTCAACCGCCTGCAGAGCGTCGTTGCCCAAGGGCAGGGGATCGCCTTTTCCGGTGGCAACATCGACGATGTCCTAAGACAGCGCTTCCAGAGCTATTCGTCATTTCGAGGCGCTCTCCCAGGCGGCACGACGTTCTCCAGCTCGTATCAGAGCTGGTCCGACACCAACCGCGATACGATCGCCGGTACCCTGCGGGCGGCAGGCTTGACCTCCGAACAGTTCGGCACGGAGGAAGCGACGATGTCCTCGCTTCGCTCGATGTCCGAGACGGCCGACGGGCAGATGAAGGCCCTCCAGGTCGGCCACGGGATCGCAGCCCAGCAGGTCGACCAGTTACAGAAGCTGCGCGGTCTCTTCTCGCAGCACATGGCGATGGTGGGCACCTGGTACCAAGCGGACCAGGCACAGAAAGACCTGGCCCAAGCGCGACGGGAGCAATTCTTCAACGCACCGGTCAATGGTGTTCGCGGCGGCCAGACGATGGAACCGCGCTGGTGAGCCCGCGGATCCTCATGCTCATCGTGGGCGGGCTTATCGCCATTGGCGCGAGCGTCACCATCTGGATCGCCGCGCGACCGGCATCTGCTCCGGCATCGGCCGATGCCGCCCCGGCGATTGTCACTTCTTCAGATTCGCAGCGCCGCGAACGGGCCGAGAAGTTCCTAGGCGGCAACCCCAATATCGATGTGCGGGGCGGACAGGAGATGCGCCCGCGATGGTGAGCCATGATCCCCCACGCGCCGGCCTGACGACTGTTCTGGTGGTTGGCATTGTTCTCCTGGCTGTGGAGCCGGCCCTGGCGCAACAGGGCGCTGTCCTCACTACGCTGGAGAACTCCGTCGTCACTGCGGCCAAGGGCTGGGAGGCAACGGTGACGAGCGCGGCGCGCTCGCTATTCTGGATCCTCGCTGCCATCGAGATCGGCATCGCTGCGGTCTGGCTCGCGCTTCAGGCCGCCTCGCTCGACAGCTGGTTTGCCGAGCTGGTGCGCCGGATCATGTTCATTGGCTTTTTCGCGTTCGTCCTCGATCGCGGCCCAGCACTCGCCAAAGCCATCGTCGACAGCCTTTTCCAGATCGGCGCCGGCGGTGGCTCCGCTTCGCCCGCGAACATCTTCGATGCCGGAATCCGCGTGGCATCGAAGATGTCGGAGCAAGCGAAGTTCGGCCTCTTCGAGGACAACGCGCTCGCTATCGCCGCGGTCTTCGCCATGGTCGTCGTTGTCATCTCCTTCAGCCTGGTCGCGGCGATCTTCGTCGCCGTCATGGTGGAGATGTATGTCGGGCTTCTCGCCGGCATGATCATGCTCGGGCTCGGCGGCTCATCCTTCACAAAGGATTTCGCCGTCCGATACCTCGTCTACGCGTTCAGCGTCGGCATGAAGCTGATGGCGCTCGTCATGATCGCGCGCATCGGCTCCGACGTCCTCCTTGGCCTCGCTGAAGCGCCCACGGCGTCCTCGGACCAGTTCATCACCACCTTGGCGATCGCCGGCATCTCCGTCGTGGTCTTCATCATCGCCATGTACGTCCCGAGCATCCTCCAGGGCGTCGTGCAGGGGGTCTCCGTGTCGAGCGGGATGGAAGGCATTCGCCACGGATCGCAGGCGGCAAACTTCGCCCTTGCCACTTCGGTGGGTGGCGCCTCGCTTGCCTGGGGCGCCGCCAAGGCCGGCGCCGCATCTTATTCCGATGCGCGGGCCCAAGGGTCCTCAATGGCCGGGGCCGCGCTCAAGGGGATGGCCGGTGGCATTGGCGCCGCGGGTGGCGCGGTGGCGGCCGCCGCTCGCGACCAAGCCATGGACGCCCGGGGCACGTTCGGCACATCCACACTCGGCCTCGCAAATGCCAAGCTCGATGAGGCTCGCAAACAATCCATGGGAAATAGGGGAGGGGGGAAATGACGCCCGCCGTTCGCAAAAAGGGGAGGCCTTGAATGCCATCGCCGAGCACTCCAGAAAGCCCCTACCTTGCCGCGCGCCAAGAATGGAACGAGCGCTACGGCTCCTACGTCCGAGCGGCTGCGGCCTGGCGGACCGTGGGCATCATCGCCCTCGCCATGGCGGTCGTCAGCAGCTCGTACGCGCTCTATCAGAGCACGCAGGTCAAACTGGTTCCCTACATTGTCGAGGTCGATAAGCTCGGTACGGCTGCAAGTGGCGGCTACCCTCAACAGATCGAGTATGCCGACCCGCGCGTGGTGCGAGCGACCCTTGGAAGCTTCATCTCGGCATTCAGATCGGTGACGCCCGACACGGTCGTGCAGAAGCGGTACATCGACCGCGCTTACGCGATGCTGCGGACCTCAGATCCCGCGACAGAGAAAGTGAACGGCTGGTTCCGTTCGAACTCGCCTTTCGAGAAGGCAAAGGGGGCGACCGTCGCGGTCGAGGTGAACAACATCGTCGCCCTGTCACCTCAGTCCTGGCAGATCGATTGGACCGAGTTTGAACGCGACCGACAGGGCAAAGAGCTCGCTGCGCGGCGCTTTCGCGGTGTTGCAACGGTGACCCTGACCCCGCCGCAGGATGAGGGGGTTATTCGGCTCAATCCGATCGGGCTGTACCTCAAAGACTTCGATTGGACCGCCCAGCTATGATCGCCACAACATCGTTCGCCATGGATACGACTAGGAGCAGGCTTTTCGCATGCGCCCTCGCCATCATGGCATCAACCGCCTTCAGCACCACGGCGGTGCGAGCCCAAGGAATGACTGCCAACGAGGCGCGAGGGACCGCGATCTCATCGCGTTGGCAGCAGGGCAGGGGTCTCGTCACCCGCGGCCCGGACGGGCAAGTCATATTCCTTTATGGCGAGGTCCAGCCATCCGTCGTCTGCTCGCCCCTCCAGGTCTGCGACATCGAGCTCCAAGGGGGTGAGGTGGTCCGTGACGTGCTCGTCGGGGACACGGTCCGGTGGAAAGTCGAGCCCGCGACTTCCGGCGCAGCCGGCGCTCAGGCCGTGCACCTCATCGTCAAGCCGGCCGAGGCTGGCCTTGTGACCTCGATGGTGGTGACGACGTCGCGGCGGACCTACCACATCCAATTGAAGTCGAGCTCCGGCCAGTACATGGCGCGTGTTGCATTCGCCTATCCCGAAGACGTCAGTGCGAAGCTTTCGGAGGTCAACGCACGTGTCCAGGCGGGTGGTGCCGGCGGCATTCCAGCCGAGCAGCTGAATTTCGAGTTCCAGGTCATTGGAAATGCGACCTGGCGCCCGTCGCGGGTCTATTCGGACGGACTGAAGACCTACATCCAGTTCCCGTCGGCATTGCCCGGGCAGGACGCGCCTGTCTTGTTCGTCGCCTCGGGTGGGCAGAACCGCATCGTCAATTATCGCCTCAACGGAACGATGATGGTTGTCGACTATCAGATCGACGAAGCGATCCTGATTTCCGGCGTCGGCTGGACGCAGCAAAAAATCACGATCCGTCGCGGGGGCTGAGAATGGCGAACTTGGCAACCCTCTCCCGCGCGACGGCCGCGCTCCTGGCGGCAATGTGCCTTGCCGGCTGTGGGACCATGGGCGATGGCGCTCTTACAATGAGCTCTGGTCCCTCGGAGATTCCGCCGGCGGCTGCCGCCGCAATTGCCGGTGACATGGTCGGTCGGTTGAGTGAGCGGATCGGGCCCGCTCGTCCGACTGTTCAACTCAAAACCGATGGCTCCCCCTTCAGCCAGGCACTGCAAAGCTCGCTGAAGTCCTGGGGATATGGCGTGGTGACGGACGGCCAGGCCCAGACCGGCCCAACAATCACGCTCGCCTATGTCGTGGAGCCAATGGATGGGCAGTATCTCGCCCGCCTGTCGACGAGCGATTTCGACCTTGGACGTTTCTATCGCGTCACGACCGCCGGCGCCGCGCCTTCGAGCCCGCTCTCGGTGTTGGAGAGGGGGCAGATGTCATGAGTGGCTCTCTCAATCTCGGGGGCGCGCCTTCCCAACCTCCTCGCATCCGGCGCCTCAATCGCCTGCCGGTGGTCATCGCGATCGCCCTCGCGGTCGTGTTCTTCGGGGTGATCGTTTACGGGCTCTCGACCCGTGGCATGCGCTGGGCGGACCGCGGTCTTGAGGCCGGGTCCAATTCACCACCGGCATCCAGCTTTCGCGACCAGCTGAAGGCTGGGGTGCGTGACGGCATCATCGGCGCGCCACAGGAGGTCACACCCCCGCCGCCGACCGAACGGCCAGCGGAGGCCCACCCGCCTTCTCCGCCACCGGTGCCCACCCCTCCACGCACGGCCGGAACGTCCCAGGCGCTTGAGCCGGAGGAGGCTTGGCGTGCGCGTCTCCTCCGCGAGCAGGAAGAGCAATACATCCGGGAGCGCCAACGCCAGAGGATGGCCCAGCTGCAGGCCGACCACGCGGCCTACGATTCGCCCATTACCGTGGATATCAAGGGCGCGCAGGCGTCCGTGGCACGGCCGGGGCCGAATGGCGCTGCGATAGCGAGCACCGGCTCCCCGGCCAGTTCCTCCGACCTCTATACGGCCGCATTAAAGGGCGGCTTAGGAGGGGCAGTCGATCCGAATGGCCAGAATGCCAAGGAGACCTTTTTCAACCAGGACTTAAAACAGGTCGGCTACCTGCCCAATCAGGTCGTTACACAGACCTCCCGTTTCGAACTCAAGCGCGGCTCGGTTATTCCGGCGACGTTGATCACGGGCATCAATTCGGATCTTCCCGGCCGCATCACGGCCCAGGTTAGCCAGAACGTCTATGACAGCGCGACCGGCCATTGCTTGCTGATCCCGCAAGGCACGAAACTACTGGGCAAGTACGACTCCAAGGTGTCGTTCGGACAGAGCCGCGTGCTCGTGGTGTGGACCGACATCATTTTTCCGAACGGCTCGACACTACAGATTGGCAACATGGCGGGAACAGACGCCGCAGGGTATGGCGGCTTCAATGACGAGGTCGACAACAAGTATTTCCAGACCTTCGGGTCGGCGATCCTTGTCGCGCTGATCGGCGCCGGCATCAACGCGGCGACGCCACAGAGCAATAATCCCTTCAACAGCACCAACAGTGCGCAGTTCGCTGCTCAACAGTCTTTCGTGGAAACCTTCGGCCGGTTCGCCCAGGAGACGATCTCAAAAAACCTGAATGTCCAACCGACGCTTCAGATCCGGCCGGGATACCAATTCAACGTCCTCGTGGACCAGGATATTGTCTTTCCGGCTTCTTACTGAAATTGAATTGTCCAAGCTGAGGTTAGATCGAGTACCCAGCGGGGCAAATCGCGCTAGCGGCCCTTCCATATCTCCGAGGGCCGATACACTGATCGCAACCGAAGGACTTTGGCTCACCCTGGCGGTCAGATTAACTCACGTGTAGTGGCGATCCACACGGCATGCGCTATGTTCGCCGCATGGAGCTTTTCCCGAGCCTGCTCAAGGTAGAATCTCACGGTCTTCTCAGTAATACCGAGCATACTTCCTGTTTCAGCCTTCGTCTTACCCATAGACGCCCACTTAAGACAAGTGAGTTCGCGAGGTGATAGAGTTATATCGGCGGCGTTCAAAAGGGCCGATCCAAGTCGCGTAATGTTGAGATGCAGGAGGGCAACTGCCGTCGTCACGTGTGTGGGGTCGCGAACGGCGATGGTCTCGGTCGGGCGCTCTGAGGCCAGGGTCAGCATTGCCATGGTTCCGAACCCGACCCTGATGGGAATAGAAAACCCCGAGACTCGCCCGAACGCCTTTGCTTCCTCGATTATCTCAGAAACCTCGGGATTTGCCCGCCCCATTACCGGTCCCGACCACGCAAACGGCAGCATCGACCGCCGAGCGGTCACGACAACTGGATCGATCGCAAAGTAATTCCTGGAGAGATAACGTTGAACCCACTCTTCTGGGTAGTTTGAGAAGAGACGACTCTCTGCTGCCCTGATAGCGGCGTACGTGAAGCGCTCGAAACCGGCGCGGTCCGCAAATCGAGCAAGTGCGCTCTTAATTGTCTGCGCATCCTGAGCAACTTCCATGGCATCGATCAAATCGGGCACATAGTCGTCCAGAAAACGCTCCGCTGCCGCCGACATCCACTTCTCCATCCGGCAGGCTTGGCCCTCCATGGCCGAGCTGCCGCGTTCCTTCCGGATGCCTGCGGAGGGCAGCCGGCAAATTTCTGACATGATGGAGATGGCACGATCGATTCAGTTTCGCAGCGGCACGAGACTTACGGATCGACGAGCATGACATTAAAATCGGTCAGCATGGCGTAGAGCGCAAAGGCTCGAGGTGTGCAGCCGAACGACGACAATCGGCTTTTCCATTTGCCATGCACATCATCTACACGGCGCTGCTAAAACATGAGTGCTGAGAAGACCCAACGCGGCAGCTAGATGGGCCGCGACCGCAATACAGCTCGCAGCCGCAGCGCCGCCATCCGCCCGATCGTCAACGGCGACGATATTCCGTCCATCGTGAGCCAAATGTCATCACGTGAGCGCACGTCAATTCGCCGAAGACGGTCTCGATTGATCATGAGGGACCGCCCGAGACGTAGGAAAGGTGGAGACGGGAGCTGGCTTTCAAAATGCTTCAGTGTCCTCAGCATCATCAATGCACCTTGGTCCGCGAGGAGGACCTGTGTGAAGTCTCCATCGGCCTTTAATGCGACGATCTCTTGCGGAGCGACCAGAACGGAACGGCTGGGCGTCCGCAGTTCAATCGGGGGGTGAAATGCGCGCTCACTAAGGAGCGCTTTCTCAACCCGCACGATGGTTTCCGCCAGCCGCTCCTCGTCCACCGGCTTCAAAATGTAGTCCACCGCTGCTACCGAAAATGCATCCAGAGCGTGTTCAGGGTGCGCTGTGATGAAGACGATCTTCGGTGGTCTGTCAAAGTTGGAGATTACGTCAAATCCATTCGATCCGTTCAGAGCGATATCGAGGAATACGAGATCTGGACGCCTCGATGCGATGAGCTCCAGTGTGTCGGCAATTGCCTCCGCCTCTCCGACCACCTCGACGTTCGGATGATCGGCGAGAAGGCGTCGCAGCCCCAGGCGAGCGCGAGGCTCGTCGTCGACAATCAGGACGCGGAGCATGGCTCACCCTCCAGCACCAGCGTCGCAAGAACATGATCAACTCCACCTGCGCCCGGATTGATTTGGCGGAGCGCAAAATGATGCCGACCAGGATAATGCACCTCCAGCCGTCGACGGACATTCGCGAGCCCTATTCCGGCATGAGGAGGCGCCGGCGCATTGGACTCCAGCCTCCCCGTATTCTCAACTTCGGCTATCAGCGCCGTGTCTTGGAATGTGATGCGAACGCTAATCTCCAGCAGGGAGCTCCGATCACCGTGGTTCACGGCGTTTTCCACCAGGGGCTGAAGAAGGAAGTGTGCAATCGGCCGATCAGCGGCAGCTGGGTCGACCAGGACTGATGAATTTAGTCGCTCTCCGAAGCGATCTTTCTGGATAGCCAAATAAGCAATCAGACCTATTGCTTCATCCTCTGCCTGAACCACTGGATTTCGAATTCCGGCAAGTGAGTGCCTCAGGTACGCAGCGAGATCCTTCATCATTGGGAGTGCAGCACCGGAACCGCTTCTTACTTCCTCAATGATGCCGTTGAGTGCGTTAAACAAAAAATGTGGCTCAAGCTGAAGGCGCAGTTGGCGGATTTCCGCACGCAGTGCGTCCGCTTCTGCTGCAATGGCACGTCGCTGCTCGGATTGCTTTGCCATTTCCGCATGAACACAAAAGTATAAAATGCTCCAGCTCGCCAATACAAATGTGTAGTGAATGAATGGTATCAATAATTGTTCATACGTGCTCCAAAATGGAATACTCCAGCCCATCGTCAATCGTATTGATGCGATCAATCCAGAAATAATGATTCCGCCTGTTAGCGAGAGAATCACAATCATTCCAATGCTTTTTGCGATGGACTGAACCTTCGCCATGCGATCTAAATATATCCGCCGCATTCCCGCGGATAATATTAAAAATGCCGGAAATGCAATGACTGATAGTACAATTGAGACGAGTACATTTTCGTATATGAGCTGTCTATCAGAGAAATCTACTATAGCGAATAAACCCCAACCGATTATCTGAGCCCGCCAGAATCGCGGAATTCCGTCAAACCCAATGAAAGTTCTGGTCTCTTGGTATACGGACATTGTCTTTCCTCGGATCGGTCCAACCCGGCAATCGCGAGGATGATTATACAACCCCATGGTTGCAGACGTTTGTCACAGCCGGTTCCCATCCAAGTCGCCAGCATCACCGTGAGGGGACCAAGGGGACGTGGGAATTTGTGGCACCGGCTTCGTGGCGATGAAAATAATCTCTCTGATTTATTTCTATTTTCGGCCTGACAGTGCGCTTAGGTCTACCCTAATATCGGCCGTGTTGGGATTATTGGCCTTGGTCTCCAGATCCGGCTGCTGAACAGGCTGCGATTTTGCCCCTTCTCGACTGACTCCTTCATATGTTTGATCCCCGTTGATACTATCAGCTCCGCCATTAGCCTTCGGAGGACCTGGATCCGGCTGCGAAAAGACATACTCACCGTCAAAATAGCCGGTTTTCCATGCCGAGATCGCGTCTGTAAGCGCCTCGTCACGTGGTGCACCATACCATTTCACAACGATGCGATAGATTTTGCCGAACAGCTGCGTGCCGAGCTTGATGTTGGTGCAGGGGTCGACGACCTCCGTGATTTCGCTCGGGTCAGCCGTACCAACACCGGCTGGCAATTGAGTGATGCCGACGCGTACGACAGCGTGGCCCAGATAGCTCCGGATAAGCGATACCGCATCCTCTGGTGTCGCCGACGGTGGCACGAGGATCACTCGCTTTCCGGAGGTGATGGAGATCGCAAGCGGGTTATCGGAACCGACAGCGGAGACGAATTTTTCGACAATCGCGGGCTTGAGCGCCGGGTCGGCGCACTGCTTGATCATAGCGGCATCGAACATGGCGACCTCAGGTGTTGAAGGCGAGCACAAGTGGGAGGCCGAACAACCTCGCCCAGGCTTCTGCGTTGGCGTGCTGGATTGCGATGATGTTTGTGCCGGCCGCCCACCAGCCATTCCCTGCGCTAACGATCACATCGGGCGTGTGCAGCATCGATTGCAGCACCGGCCAGACAATGAGCTGCTCGTAGCAAATCAAGGGGGCAATGCGCCGGCCGGCGAGCGTCACAACGGGATTGGCGAAGAAGTCCGCCCGTGCTCCACTACCGGACCCCGACCCGTCTGACCACGGGCGCCACATTGAGACCGGGACTGGCATCCGCTCGCGATAAAGCACGCGTGCGCCTGCCGCCGAGACCTCCATCAGGACGTTGTCGTAACCCTCACGCGTGATCAGGATTGCGCCGAGAGCGATCACTGCCGGCTGACCCCGGAACCTTTCGACCCAGAGCCGTTCAACGGTCGCGGTCCATTGGCCAGCAGCGCTTTCCGGGAGAACCACCACCTCGGCGCCGGCTGCTACCGCGGCCTTCACATTCGCGATCGTCGCGGTCTGGAACGCGTAGGCTGTCCCTGGGCCAATGATGTCGCGGAGTTGCGTGTCGACGCCCACCCATCCAGTGGGAGTTGGAGGCGGCTGCCAATGGACAATGGCGATGCCCCACAGGCCCAGCAGAAGCGCGACCGGAAGCCACCGTCTCCCCGATGCCAGACCGACGAGCAGCATGAAGGCGGCCAGCAAACCAATCCATCCCATCGCAGGGAAGATGACGCCGGCGGCAGTGATCGGATGGGCCCAGCCAACGATGCCGAACGGTGGCAAGGCCATCAGGATCGCGGCGATGGCATATCGCGCCGGTCCGCTCCAGCCCGCCCGTTGCGTCCAGAGGGTCGCATGGACGAGAACAAAGCCAATGGAGGCGATGCCCCAGAGCGCGATGCCGGTCAAAAGGTCGCTCGCGAAGAACGTGGCCACGCCCTGCGGCAGCCCCCGCGATGCCGCGAGAAAGTAAGCCGCGGACGCCAAGCTCGCCACGGCGCGGTATGGAGCCAAAGACCAAATGGCCGGGAACAGCATCGCTGCCGGCAGCAACCGAGGATCGCCCTGCCAGGCGACCAGGCCGATCACTGCGCCGGCGGCGACGAGACCCGCGCTGAAGAGGGTTTCACCCGCCAAAGGTGAGGACCGGCTGCGCCAGCCCAATGACGCCGGCGGCGGGCACGGGCCCGAAATATCTGGAGTCATAGGAACCTTCAAATTCGGAGTGGAGGAAGAGAAAGCCTGCCGGCACGACCCCGCCGGAATAGGCGATGAGCGGCCTGCCCCCCGCGTCAGCAGCGCGGAGGTCGGAATGAGGAAGGAGGCGACCGTCGATCCGGATCGCGGCGCCAACATCGATTTGCTGGCCAGCGACCGCCACGATCTTTTTGATCAGCGGTGCGATCCAGCCTGGGCATGGACCGCCCAGGAGGTAACCCCGCTCTTTAGCTCGTTCAAAAATCTCCGAGGCCGGCGGGCAGATCAGCACCAGATCGCCGACCTCAGCCGGCCGAGATAGCGGCGAGACGCGCCAGAGGCCGACCGGATAACTCGGCGTCACATTGATGCGATAGCCGGCCAGCCCGGCGCCCAGAAATCCGCCAGCCACTGCGGCACCAACCGCGCCGACAATGATCGCCCGGCGTCGTGTGGCTTTCATTGGAGCGTCTGCCTCTGCCCCTGCTTCAGGCGCTGAGCCTCGGACTGACGAAGCGCCTGGGCGGTACGTTCTTGTGCGGCGAGCTGCTGGGCTGTGCGCATCGTCGGCCATGCGGTGGCCAGTTGCTCGCGCTGGGGCGCGTTCATGCCGGCCGCGAGCCGCTCGAATGAGGCGCCGACTGCTGCTTTCGAGGCATTCGGGAGGAAAGCGCGATCGCCAAAGCGCTCAGCGACCGCCTTGTTGAAGGCATCGATCTCGGCTTTGACCATCTTGTCCGAGAGCGCGAAGCCGAGAGCGCTCGGAAGGTCGTTTCTGTCGATGGCATCGCGCACGCGCTCAAGCACGCGGTGGGCCGCCGGAGAGAGCGCCGGCACATCGATGGATGCGCGCTGGCGGACCGACCGCTCCTCGGCCTCATGCTTGTGCTCCGCCTCCGCGCGCACGCGCAGGTAACGTTCGATGTCGTCCTTCAGAGCCGGCACGTTCAGCTCGGCACGCCGCCGATCTTCCTTCGAAGCCCTGCCGGCGAGCAACCCGACATTGCCGCGCAGGATACCGAAGGATTCGGGCTGTCGCGCCAGCCTCTCAAGCGTCGCTGACGCCGCCACAGGATCCTTCAGCATGGTGTCCAGGGCGAGCGCTTTGAACGCGGCCTCCGGCTGCGCATAGACGAGCTTGAAGCGACTGAGGATCTCCTCCCATTGCTTCTTGACGGCAGGATCGGCAAGGACCTTGTCCTCGATCGTGTGGACGATGGATTTCGGGAACGCGGCGACCCCTTCGACCATGGGCAGCGCCTCCTTGGACAGTGCGGTTGCGGACTTCTGATGGATCCCGACGAGCCCGATCTTCTCGCCGAGGGCGCGCAAGCGGGACACGAGATCGGCCAGCCTGTCTTTCTGCCGGAGCGTCCAGCGCGCCTGGTCCTGAACGAGCGCGCGCGCGACTTTGACGATGTGCAGCCCGCGGTGTGAGGCGAAGCGCAGCGCGTCGCGATAGAAGCGACCGCCGGCATAGTCGAGCGTCGTCTCCTTCGCGTTCGCCCTAGACAGCACCGCGGCAAGGCCCCCATTCATCGCGAACGAGCGCCGCCCGTAATAGAGCGCAACATCCAGGCGATGGCGGGTCATCACGACATAGGAGAGGTGCCGGTCGAGCGACAGCGTGGCAAGCACCTTCACACGATCGACCGTCGCACCCTGGGATTTGTGGATGGTCGTGGCATAGCCGTGATCGACATTGCGGTAGAAGCGCTGCTCGACGTTGATACGGCGTCGCTGCTCACCCTCGCCGAGCTCGACGACAATGCGACGCGGCGCGACTTCGGCGACCTTGCCGATCATCCCATTCTTGACGCCGAGGCCGGCATCATTCTTCAGGAAGACCACCTGGTCGCCGGCAGCGAAGCGGCGGACACCGTCCTCCGTCAGGAAGGCATGATCTTCCCCGAGGATCCCACGCTCGACGAGCTTGGCGCGCGCCAGCTCGTTCAGCATGCGCACATCCCGTCGGAGGTGCGCGAGGATCAGGGAGGAGGTCTGAGGATCGTACTCCCGGTTCCAGTCGCTGATCAGGTTGTCGATCGCCTGCGCCTTCAGCTCGGACGCGATGACCCGGCCGTGGGCCTCGTAGGTGGCGAGCGCCTCAGCGACCCGGCCGCGCGCGAAGTCGAACGACGCCTCGCGCATCCATTGCTCGCGCTGGCGACGGATGGTCTCGAGTTCGGCATATCCTATGCGCTCGGCGATGGCGCGGAAGGCGGCTCCCGCCTCGATGGGCTGGAGCTGATCGGGGTCGCCGATCAGGACGAGCTTTGCGCCTGCCCGGGACGCGGCTTCCACGAACATCGCCATCTGCCGGGAGGCGACCATGCCCGCCTCGTCGATGACGATGACCGTCCGGTCGTCGAGAAGGTCTCGGTCCTTCTGCCAGCGCAGCTCCCATGACGCGAGCGTCAGAGAGGAGATGCCAGCTTCCTTCTCGAGGCCCTCGGCGGCTTTGCCCGCGAGCGCCGCGCCGACAACCCGATAGCCGGCCGCTTCCCAGACCTCGCGGGCAGCCCCCATCATCGTGGTCTTTCCGGCGCCCGCCCGGCCGACCACCGCCGCAATGCGCGCCGGCGATGTGAGACGTTCGATCGCCGCGCGCTGCTCTCCGGACAGGGCCGCGTGGCGCGCCAGCGTCGCCTTAGATGCCGCCTCCGGAATGGCGAAGCCATTCGCCCGCGACAAGTGCGCAGCCCTGCGGGCCATGTCCGCCTCGAGGCGGATCAGCTCGCGGGTGGAGAGCCTGGCCGGCGCCCGCGCGCCGGTCGGAAACGCGATGCCCTCCGGCTCCAGGCGCACCACATCCGGGCTCTGGAGCACGCGCGCCATCAGCCCCTGAAAGATCCCGGCATCATTCACATAGCGGTGCAGCACCTTTGCGATGTCCCGCTCGTCGAAGACGCTCTTCTCCCGACTGACAATGTCCAGGACGATTTCAGGGCGACGCTCAATCCGCCGGGCATTTTCCGCCCGCTTCGCCTCGAAGATATCCAGTCGATCGAGCTTCGGCGCCGAGCCGTCTCGCGCTGCCCTTCGCTCGATCGCCTTGGCGGCCACGCCGATATGCGTGGTCGGGACAGTGTCGATCCCACGCTCGGCGTAGGATCGCCCGTCCACACGGACGTCGAGGCCCGCGAGCACGAGGTGGCGGTTCTGAAGGTCGATCCAGCTCGCACGTTGCGCAAGGAATTCGGCCTTCTCTCCGGCCCAGAGCCGGTAGCGGATCTTGCCGGCCTCAGTCCGCTGCGGCGCTCCGTTGTCGCCGAGCACCGGGACCTTCTTCGGGCCGAACCCGGATTCGGTCAACGGGCGCAAGGTCGTCATCAGATGGGCATGCGGATTGCCCGGCTCATCGTGGAAGACCCAGTCCGCGACCTGACCGCGCGAGAGGATGTGCTCCTTCACGAAGTCCCGCATCAGGGCAATGTTCTGCTCGATGCTGAGCTCCACCGGTAGCGCGATGATCGCCTCACGCGCGAACTGCGCATCCGGTCGCTTCTCGAAGGCCTCGACCTTGTTCCAGAAGGCCTCCGCGGCGCCTGATACGGACCGGTCGGCGATCAGCGCCCTGACCCAGGCGGGCGCGTCGGGTGGAAGAACAAACTCCTCGTGGGCGAGCCCGCGCTTATTCCCATAATCGACGGTCCGACCCTCGGCCTCGTGCTCCATCCGCGCGCAATGGCGGTAAGCGGCTGACAGCACCGCACTGCGCCCCGCGCCGCGGCTGATGATCTGGACCGTGAAATGGGTGATGGCCACGCCTGGGAGCGTCCCAGCAGATGGAGGTGGATGGCACTCCCCCGGAACGGCACCACGGCCAGAGGCCGGAAGCAGGACGTCGCGATCGCGACGTATAACTGCGCCCTTGGAACCGCTCCTTCGGAACGGCCGGGATCATCCGCCAAAGCGTCGGCTTCGCCGACCCGGCATTTCTGCCGGGTCGCGCACAGGCGCGCGCCCGGGCAATGGTGTGGGGCATCGCTGATGCTCCCACACGAAAGGCTCTCGGAAATGGTGAAGAAGGCGTCCGGAAAAATCAGGGAGGAGATCGCCCGTCTCCAGGAGCAGCTGAAGCTCGCCGAGACGCGCGAAGCGGAGCGGATCGGCCGTATCGCCCTGAAGGCCGGATTGGGCGAGGTCGAGATCGACGAGGAGGACCTCCTCACGGCGTTCACCGAGGTGGCCGCCGGCTTTCGCAAGCGGCCGAAAACGGCCTCGAAGGCGGACGCGGCTGGCACTTCTCAGGGGGCAAACGGAGCGGCTTGAGCGCATGCAGAGATCGCAAAGCGCGGACGCCCGGAAGAAGGATACGCGAGAGAAGATCGAACTGGGCGGCCTCATCGTCAAAGCGGGGCTTCGCTATGAGAAACGGGCGCTGCTGCTTGGCTTGCTCATCGATGGAGCGGAGCGCCTTAGAGCAAGCGATGCCGAGCGGGCGAGGCTGATGCAGCTCGGCGCAAAGGCGTTCTCGGATGAAGCCGAATAGGATCCTGCTCGCGCTCGCGCCTGCGACACTGATGGTCGGCATCGCTATGGCGACCTCGGGAGGGGAGACCTGGCTTTCTGGTCTCGGCGCAACCCCGCAGGCGAAGGTTACGCTCGCTGCGATCGGGCGCGGCCTCCCTTACGCGCTAGCGGCGGCGCTCGGCGTCATCTTCCTGTTCGCCGCGCATGGTGCGATAGCCATTCGAGCGGTGGGATGGGGCGCTTTCTGCGGAGCCGTCGCGACCACGAGCATCGCCGCCCTTCGGGTGTTCGCCCGCCTGCAGGCTACCGCGGATCGCATCACTGACCACCAGGGCCTCGCGGGCCTCATCGATCCGTCGGTGGCGGTCGGCGTCGCGGCCGTGCTCATGTCCGGGTTCTTTGGGCTGCGCGTCGCGCTGCACGGGAACGCTGCCTTCGCATCGCCGGAGCCGCGGCGGATCCGCGGCCGCCGCGCGGTGCACGGCGATGCGGACTGGATGGCGATGAGTGAGGCCGGCCGACTTTTCCCGGACACGGGTGGCATCGTGATCGGCGAGCGATACCGCGTCGATCGCGACCCGTCGTCTGATCGAGCCTTCCGCCCCGATGATGAGGAGACTTGGGGAACCGGCGGTCGCGCGCCGTTGCTCTGTTTCGACGCATCCTTCGGGTCCTCGCACGGGATCATCTTCGCCGGTTCCGGTGGATTCAAGACGACCTCCATCACCATTCCAACCGCGCTCAAATGGGGCGGCGGGCTTGTGGTCCTCGATCCCTCCAACGAAGTGGCGCCAATCACCAAGGAGCATCGTCGCGCGGCCGGCCGCGCCACCTTTGTGCTTGATCCCCGATCCCCGGAAACGGGCTTCAACGTGCTGGATTGGATCGGCCAGCATGGCGGCACGAAGGAAGAAGACATTGCCGCCGTGGCTTCCTGGATCGTCAGTGACAGTGCGCGAAATGGATCCGCGCGCGACGACTTCTTCCGGGCCTCAGCGCTGCAGCTGATCACGGCGCTCATCGCCGACGTGTGCCTGTCCGGTCATACGGAAAAGGAAAGCCAGACGCTGCGACAGATGCGGGCCAATCTCGCGGAGCCGGAGCCGAAGCTGCGCCAGCGGCTTCAGGCGATTTACGACAACTCCGAGTCCATCTTCGTGAGAGAGAACGTCGCCCCGTTTATCGCCATGACGCCGGAGACCTTCTCGGGTGTCTACGCCAATGCCGTGAAAGAGACGCACTGGCTCTCCTATGTGAACTATGCTGCGATCGTGTCCGGGCGGAGCTTCACGACGGCGGAGCTGGGCGAGGGGCGAACCGATGTCTTCATCGGCCTCGATCTCAAGACGCTCGAGAACCATGCGGGGCTCGCCAGGGTTATCATCGGGGCGCTGCTCAACGCGATCTACAACCGCAATGGTCAGGTCGAAAACCGCACGCTTTTCCTTCTCGATGAGGTCGCCCGGCTCGGATATCTCCGCATCCTCGAAACCGCGCGTGACGCCGGCCGCAAATATGGCGTCAGCCTGCTGCTCCTCTACCAGTCGATCGGGCAGATGCGGGAGGCCTATGGCGGACGTGATGCCAGCTCGAAATGGTTCGAGAGTGCCTCGTGGATCTCGTTCGCCGCGGTCAATGATCCTGAGACCGCGGACTACATCTCGAAGCGCTGCGGCGACACCACGGTCGAGGTCGATCAGGTCAGCCGCGCGTCCCAGACATCGGGAACGTCACGCACCCGCTCGAAGCAGCTCACGCGCCGGCCGCTCATCCTGCCCCATGAAATCCTCCGCATGCGCGGAGACGAGCAGATCGTCTTCACGGCCGGGAACGCGCCCCTGCGGTGCGGTCGCGCCATATGGTTCCGGCGCGATGACATGCGCGCCTGCTCGGGGACGAATAGATCTCATCCGGAGGAAAGATCGTAGGGCCGCACGCAGCGTGCCGAAGCCCTAAGGGAGGGGATACATCAAAGCGTTGAATCGGACCTGCCCGATCGATTCACGAAATGCGTTGGACGTCGTTTCCGGCGAGAGCGACTCTCTGGAGCATGTCACGGACGGACCCACGCCCAGTTCATCTTCGCCGCATCGATCCCGCATTGAACATGCGCCGGTTCTACGTGATCTCGATTCAGCCGACGCTGTTCGGCGGCGCGTCGATGATCCGGAACTGGGGCAGGATCGGTACTGGCGGCCAGTCGCTGATGGAAACGTTCGACACGCCGGAGGAGGCCGATGGCGCGTTCGGTCGGCTGGAGCGGACGAAGCGGCGCCGAGGATATTCGGATCCGTCAGAGCGGAAGTGAGGGCCCTCGCCTTGAGGCGAGGGCCCTTCGGGCGGGGGCCTCAGTCCCGACTCGGCCGGGACCAGATCAGCTGGAAACCTTCCTCGCCCTCCACCTTGACCAGGGTGGCGTAGATCGGAGCGGGGAAGCTCGGGTCATCCAGCTTCACCGAGAGGTAATCGCGATCCGTCTCCCGCGCCGTCTTCTTCCAGGCCGCGCCCAGCTCGACATTCGCGCCCGCGAGAACGCGGAAGTGAGGACCCTTGTCAGAGGGATTGTCGACGCGGACCAGCTTGACCTTGATGTTGAGCGTGAGGGTACGGATGGTGCCGGTGAAGCCGTTGTCGATGGTGGTGAAGGTGCCGATGATAGCCATGTGTCGCAGTCCTTAGATGTTTCTCGGTCGCGCCCATCGCGGCCTCGATAGCGGTCGAGAGACCGGAGGCGATCGGCCCGCACCCTTCAGGGCTGGAACGCAGTGGAAGGCGGCCGGCGAGGGCTTTTTTGCTTCGCGATGCAAAGCCGCTCGGGACCCCGTAGGGGTGGGCGGCGGCGGAAAAAAGCCAGCGACGGACGTTGCGGGAAATAGATCGAGAGCACGCGCCAGCGTGATGGTCCTTCGGTCAGACCAGCCCCGATCGAGATCGCTGGTGGGAGCACCCAGAAGCGTCATCCGGAATGAGATAGGCGATTTCAGATGGCCTCGTTCCGCGCACAATGGAAGCTGCTGCGTGCGTCCACCCACAGCCACCATAAGCAGCTGGATTCGGCGCGAGCATCGCCTTGACGGTCCTGCCGGTGGAGCCCTCACGCCGATGGGGAGCAGCCGGCTTCAACGAACGGCGGGAAGATTGCGCGTGCCTTATCGAGCTGGCCAGACCTTGGCCGCCGATCGGTCTCTTGCTCCATGGCGATGGGGCTGATGGCTCAGCCGTCGCTACGAAAGGAGGCGATCAACCAGCGCGCAGCGCAGGCGGCGAGGGAAGATCTGGCCCGTCTTCAAGGGGCGTGAGGGATAAGAATTCCCACCACGGAGAGGTCGATCTTCAACTCAACCGGCAGTGCGTGCGATCCAACGGTCCTTTGTCCAGCCAGCGCCGACAAAAAAGGGGGGCTTATGCCCCCTCTGCCTCCGTTCGCCGGCGTTCCGCTTCGACGAGCATGTCGTTGAGCTGCCGGAGTGTCTCCTTGCGCTCCTTGACGGTAAGCATGCAGTGCGCAAGCTCCGCGCGCAGCTCGGCGATTTCAGCGTGGATGTCGATGACGGTCTTCATGGAAGCCTCCTTCGTCTTGATGACGAAGGCGAGCCACCGGGCGTTGGAGGGGCGAGTCAGGGATCGCGAAGCGACCGGCGGAGCCGGCGCGTGGGGGAGCCGATTTTGTCGTCGCGCAGCGGCGGAAAAATTGGGAGTACCGCACGTCCTTGAGGCGGCGCGACTGCCGGTATGATGGATGGTCGTTGAGAGAAAGCGGGCCTGGTACAGCGCCGGGGTTTGGCTCTGGTCCAGCGGCGAGGCTGGGAAATCCCCGGCAGGTCAAGTGTCTGTGAACTCGTCTGGCCAGATCTGCGCACCGTGAAGGACGCGCAGGATCCGCACGTTGGTCTTCGTCACCGTGTAGGCGGCGACATAGAACGTGCCGGGAATGACCAGTTCGCGCGTTCCAGGAACACGGCCCGGCCTGCCGCTTTCGGGAAACTCGATGAGCCGGCGGGCGGCCGCGGCAATGCGCTCGTCGATCGAAATGGCGGCATGCGGACTCTCGGCTTCGACGTAAGTGAAGATGGCGTCACGGTCGGACAGCGCGAAGGCGGACCAGACGAGCCTCATGAGCCGGCAGAGCCGGCCTTGCGCAGCGCGGCGTCCCGCCGGGCCGCAAAATGCACATTCGCCTCTTCGTCAGGAGTATCCGGCCGGGCATCCTCGAGCGCCTGCAGCACCTTCGCCCGGAACCAGGCATCATGTGCCTCGCTGTTAGTGATCAGCTCGAGCGGAAGGGTGCCCTCATTGGCCGTCCGCGTCAGCAGGATGCGGACGGCATCGGACACGGTGAGCCCCATGCTCTCAAGGACCGCGGATGCACGGTCCCGTACGTCAGCATCAATGCGGGTCTGGACAAGTGCATTGGCTGCCATGTCGATCTCCTTCTCTTCCCACAATGTAATGCAAATGAATGACGATTGCCAGCATCACATCGTCTGTGCTGTGTATCCTTGAGGAAGGGCTCATGCTCTCCATCGCAGAGCAGGCATCAGGCGGCATCTCGGCCCGCCCCTGACTGCGGCTGGAGACCGTGAAGGAAGGAAACGGCGCGCTGCGCATGGGCGGCCGCGGAGAAGATCGCCCGCTTGTCATTAGCAAGCACGGTGAGCCAGCTGCCGATGTAGGCGGCATGATCGGGCCGTGGCTCCAGCTCCGGCGCGATACCGAGATCCGCGCAAAGCAGGGCGGAGCCGATTTCCGCGACCAGTTCCTCGCGAGCGCGCTCGCTTCGATCCTTGGAATAGCGGCTGAGATCCCTGCCGACGCGCTCCGTAGGGGCCGTCCAATGGACCGTTTCATGGCCGAGCACGGCGACATACGATGCCGCATCGCGGAACGTCTCGAAAGCGGGCATCTGGATGTGATCGGTCGAGGGGGAATAGAATGCCTGCCCCCCGCCGTGGCGGATGACGGCGCGCGTGTTGGCGAAGAAGCGGTCGGCCGCTGCGATCCGTGCGACCGGATCGAGAACCGGCATGGGCCGATGGTGATAGTGTTCGGGCAATCCCTCGATCTGCGCGACGTTGAAGACGCTGTACGCCTTGAGGAACGGGACCTCCCGTTCGACCTCATCGCCTCGTCCATCGGTCTCCGTCTTGGTGAACCGGCTTGCATAAATGACCGTTGCCGCAGACTCGCCCTTGCGGACATGGGCTCCGAGTTCGTTTGCCTGCTTGAAAGTCATCCAGATGGGGGACACGAAGCCACGCACTATTCCTTCCGACCACAGCAATAGGACGTTCATGCCGGTATAGGGCTCACCGTTGTGGCGCAGGGGCCGGGTGATCCGGCCTGTGGCATTTGTCGCGCTCCAAGGCTGCACCCAAGGACGGACGCCCTTCTCCAGCTCGGCGACGATCCGCTCGGTGATGCGCGTATAGAGATCGGCACACAGTCCCTCGTCTTTCCTGCTCATTGTCCTGAACCTCCGCTTGCGGAGCCGCGTCCATCGCGGCCCGTCACGGGGTCGAGGGCCGGGGCCTTCAGAGGGCGGAGCACCCTCCGGGCCGGAACGCAGTGGAGGACGGCGAAGCCGTTGCGCCGTCCACCGGCCACGGCAGGACCCGACCCGAGGCGGGCCGAGATGACTGCTACTGGTCGCTTGCACTCTCTGCCTGGGATCTACTTTCGGAAATGAGGGAGGCGCGATGGGCCGGCCGCTGGCGGCCAGCCGCTTTGCGGGTCGAACCGGGGAGGGCGAGGCCGAAGCCCCGCCCAAGGCCTATCAGCCGAGCGCCGCCATCTGCACTTCGGCCGCCCGGCGATCCACGGTTGGACCGGACGTCTCGGCCAGACGCTCGAAGGGTTTCCAGCTCTCGCCGACAACCTCTTCGTAGGCCGCGGCTGCGCCCTCGGCAGCCATGCAAAGCGCGTGGGCCTGAAGGGCCATGTCGGCTGCGAACTCGCGCCTGCGCTGAGCGGCGCTGTCGAACCCGACCGGGCCGTCACGATCTTCATCCCGGCTGTCGTTGGCGGCCTTGGCGGTCGCGTCGCGAGCTTCGGTCACAGCGCGGCTGTAGAACTGCCCCGCTCCGAAGGCGGAGCTGACATAGGCACCCACGATCCGCTGGAGATGGATCTGCATCGCGCGCTCCGCGAGCCCGTCGCGCAGGCTCTGCGCCGTCTCCACGATGAAGTCCTTGTGGGCCGTGCGGATTCCGTCGCTGTCGATCAGCGAGAGACCGAAGCTCTCGGAAATCCGGTGGACCTGTGCATCATCCGGGCAGGCGAGGCGGACCATTTCAAGGGTTGTACCCTTGCGCAGCGGGACGACACGGGCGGAGGCGCGGGAGGGGGTGACTTTGGCCATGGAACATTCCTTCGTTAGATGTCCCGAAGGCTCGGCCCGGTCCCTGCCGTCCTTCCTTCGGGTGCGGCCCCGAGAAACCGGCGGACAAGCGGCGCTTCATGGTCCGTGGACACCGAGGTGAGCGAAGCTGAGTTGCGCACCCGCGGGGCTGCCGCCCCGCGCCGGGCGCGATCCCTGCTTTGCCGAGACCGGCGTCCTCGGCCGCACCGCGGCGCGCAGCGGCCTTGAAGGGACGCCCGCCGGTTTAAGACCGCGCAAACCCAAGGGGAGAACGACGAGGGCCCTACACAACAGCCGAAAGTGACATAGAGGGAACGCTTGGCCAAAGCCATCCCCTCCCACTCCCCGCAGATCAGGCGTAAAGGTGCCCGAATATGGCGCCGGCCAGAGCCGGCGCCATGTCGATTGGAAAGAAGACACCGGCGCTATTCCGCCGCGATCCGATAGGCCTCATCGACCACAGCGGCTCCTTCCACAGCCTCGGCCGGGTCTCGCTCGGACACCGAGGCACTCTCCTCATCGTCGGCCTCCGCTTCGCCTATCCTGGCGAGCCACGTGGCGAGCTTCGCCGGGTCGGGGGAAAAGAGCGCGGCCGGGTGGACGAAATGCCCGTCCTTGAAGTGCCCCACCAGAGCGGCGCGGGTATCCTTCACCCTCTGTCGCGGCAGCACGGGCGTGTCTGCGCAGGCGCGTTCGAGCGCGGGACGCGAAAGACAGGACAGGAAGTCTTCTGTGCCCATGTTCGGCAGGAAAGTGTCCGCACCGATGGCACTGCCAGCCATGCGGGCTACGATGCCGCTGTCGGATCGATTTTCACGCGCCGACAGGACATCGATGAGTGCTGCGCGCGCGGCGGCGCGAAGGGTGTCCATGTCGAAGGCGAGGTCGCCGCCCTCATCGAAAAGTCGGATGGCGTGCCGCTCCATGCGCGCATATCCGTACACGTCGGAGGAGGCCCCAGACTGGATTGAAACATTGCGCCCAGCAAGCGCGAGCACGAGCAACGCCATCAGCATGTCGTCCTCGATCGGCGCACGCGCGAGGGCCTCATGCAGGGCGTCGGTCCGCAGATCCCCGATCATCTCGACGCCCTTTCGCGTGAGGTCCGGGCGCGAGGCCGGCAAAGCTGGGGCGTCGTCCGGATCCTGGGAGCCAGCCTTGGTCTTCTTGGGCTCTGGCATTCGGAAATGAATGGTCTCCACCTTGCCATCACGATCAAGGTACATCGCAGTCCGGTCGCCCTTGCCTGGCTTGCCATGCACCCGCTCGGCCTTCGGTGGAAGCTGTGCCTGTCCCCATGTGTTGGTCTCCGCGATGATGCCGCGCTTGGGTAGGTTGGCGGTCATCCACTCTTGCTGAGCGCCGAGGAACGCTTCGACATCAGTGGTGTAGCGGCTGTCCTCGTCAGCGGGCGCGAACAGATCCTCCACCCAGGCGATGCCGTACGCTTTGGCGAGTTCATCATCGAAGCTGGCATTGCGCGCATACATCTTCTTCTTCTCGAGCCCGTTCGCGACGTTCGACCAGGAGACTTGCGGGTCGGCCTTCGATGGCTTGTGCTTTTTCCAAACCTCGCGCTGCTCGTCCAAAGATGCCGCAGCGATGATACGCAGCTGCCGCTCGTCGGGTGCGTCGCCCTTGGCCATATGGTCAAGCATCGCGGGGAGAATATGAGCAAGGAGGCGCAGCTTCTTGATCTGGCGGACCGGCAACGCGAGGGCGACGGCGATCGCGTCCTCGGTCCAGCGGAGCGCAACCAGTCGCTCGATGGCGCGCCATTGGTCCACCGGATTGAGCGGCTCGCGTGCGATGTTCTCGACCATCGAGCGCATGGCACCTCCATCCTCGGTCGCATCCGCAACGAGGACGTCAATCTCCTCAAGGCCCGCTGCGATTGCCAACTTCACCCTCCGGTGCCCGGCACTGATGACGTAGCCGTTCCCACCGCCGGCATCAGGGGCGATGATCGGGGGCTGGACGATGCCGACCGCCTTGATAGTCGCGAGCAGCAGCGCGTCCGCCTGCGGCGTGGATTTCGTCTGCCGCGTGCGGTCGGGGTTCTCCTTCAACGCGCGCGGATCAACTTTCATGAGGTGCATGGGAAGCTCCTTTAGAGGCTCCGGACGCGGCGCCCTGCCGGTCCTTCTCGTCTTCTTCTCGAAGACCCCCTCCGGCCCGCGGAGCGGACGGGCCGGCACAACTGCGGCGGAGCATCCCTTTCCGGCCGGCCAAGCGGGGCAATCGCCCCGCGAAGGACGACGGGACGGGATCGCTGGCGGCGCGGTTGAGCTTCAGCGGTGCCGGTCTGGCCGGTCTGCGAGCGGGCTCCTTGCTTCCCTCTTTTCCCTTTCCCCCATCATCAATCCGCCGTGCCGCTTCGGCGGGGCACGGACCGTACGAATGTCATCGTCAGCTCTTCATGCCGCTTATCGTCATCCCAACTCATCGTGACCCAATGAGCTGCTTTACCCGGAACTGAAATCACGATTCGGGCCGGCCGATACTTTGCTCTACGCAAGAACGGATACTTTTCCATGTCCATAGGCGCGAGCAGGAGGACGAAGTTGATACCGAGGATGTTCAGCGCCATGCCCTCGAGTTCGTCTCGTGCGTTCGTCAGCGGCTGAAATTGGAAGCGAAAATGATTTGAGGCCAGGTCGCCAGCATTCATAGTGCAGTAGAGACCAGAACCCTCCGGCCACGTCTCATGTCGATCGAGCATATCGAGTATCAGATCGTCGTGGGCAAACGCGCCTGACAGCTGCTCTCGGCCCCGCGCGAAGGATCCCGAGGCGGCAGCCACCTTAGCCGTCTTCAGAAGCCATCTTTCGAGATCGTGCCCCGACACCAGGGCGTGTTGCCGACCCGTCGCCGTTTCCAGGGATGACTTCAGCGCGGAGAAGAAGAATCCCGCGGCATCGTCGAGCGGGTGCAGGGCGCTATTATGCTTTCGGCAAAGCACATTGGCGGTGAGGTTTTGTGGCCCGATGATCCTCTCCTCACCGTCCTCCAGCCAGGGAAAACCCGCGACCGAAAAATCCCCGGTGCCCGCTAGGACGCGGATGACGGACGCCGAGATGATGTGCTCTCCCGAAATGGTGCCCTCGCAGCTTTCGAGCGCGCGCATGTAGCACTTGGCATGCGACAAGGCTTTAGGAAGGGTCTTGAGACCGAGGGCGGCAGCCGGTTTGTGCCATCGCGTGCCGTCGTGGCAGCACGCATGTGACGCCCTTTTAGATCCGCATGGACACGGCCCCGTGAGGACCGCTTCGATCTTTCGCTTGCGCTCACCCATGCACGCCCCCGTGTCCCGCCACGAATTCAACGCGCAACCCCACGAAAGACAAGCCGGTGAGATCGACATGGCGCTGGCAGGCGACTCTCTGGCGCTGGACGAGCGTCAGGATTTCCTGCCTCCTTCCCTTTCCTGCCCCATCAGCGTTCTGAGGTCCTCGTTCCAATCGGACGCTGTGGGTCGGAGCCGAGCAAACCGGCAGGGGGACGCGACCGTGATCGCAGTGAGACGATCGGCATAGATCTCGCCTTGAGGATTGTTGTCGGTGGCCGCGACGAGATGGATCCCGGGCCGCGCCACAAGGGTGCGGATCGCCGCTTCGGTCGCCGGCGCCCACCCGCCCCCGGTGCTGAGATAAAGACTGTCGTCGGGCAGGCCCTCCAGGGCCGCGAGGCTCATGGCATCGATCGCTGCTTCGGTGACGCAAACGCGGCCGGCATTGGCGGGGCCGAAGCGAAAGAGCACTTTCGCGCCTCCGGCTGCGAAGCCGCGCCAGTCAAGCCCGCGTTCCTCCCACCCGGTGACCGCTCCCTTCTCGTCGCGATGCACCGCCCACATGCTGCCGTATGGCCCCGCCCGAATGCAGTCCTTCCGGACCGCGACGCGCAGGATAGCGTCGGGTATGGCGCGCTCGCGACGGAGATAGCGCCAGGTCGCGGACCCCGGCCACGGCGCGCGGCGCCGCGCCCAGCGTTCGGGTATTCCGAGATCGGGCGTGCGTTTGCGCTCCATCCGAGGCCAGGCGGGTTCGAACGGAACGAAGTCGACAAGCCCCGCCACCCGCCGCAACGCCTCGGCGAAAGGCATTCCGTCGAGATGAGCCACAAGCGAGAAGACGTCGCCCTTGGCGTCCGACCGGGGGTCGAACCAGCCCTGCCCGCGGTGGATCACGATGATGATCTCGTCGCCGCGGCGGTGCTTGACGGCGTTGCGGGTGCTTTCCTTGATGTCGATCGCGAAGCCTGCCTGCTCCAGAACGGCCCCGCAGAGGACGCGGCCCCTCAACGCGTCGATTTCACTCTTTTTCATCCTATTCTCCCGCACGGCTGCGGGACGTCCGTCGCCTTGCCTTCGAACGTCCACCTTGCGAGATCCGCCATGCCGCGAAGACCGGAGCGCGCAGGGGCGCGAGGGACAATCCGGCATATATGCCGGGGCTCGGCTGCGGCGCAGCCTCCCTTGCGCGCGCCCGGGCGTAAGCGGCACCCACTCCAACAGACGAACCCGGCTCAATGAGCCGGTCCCGCCTGGTAGGGGTCGTATTCGTGGTTATGCAGATATCCGCATAACCGA
>NZ_JBAFWT010000039.1:0-37531 GCF_043195195.1 Roseixanthobacter psychrophilus | reverse complement strand
ACATAGTCCGCAACAAATCAGGGTTCGGCCTCGCTTCGCTGTGCAAATATCATGCAATTTGGTTGCTGCGTCGGAATGAATACGTTCGATATCGGCTGATAAAATCTCTGTTTATTCATATATGGCGATAGATATACACAAATTGTCATTAAATTGTTGCATGATTTGCTTAGAGTCCATGGGGCTAGGCGAGCTTCCGAGGCCCTAGCGGCACTGTCCAGGGAGACGGCATCCTCATGAAGATCATCACTCTCGCGAGCGCCCTTGCGCTGCTTGCCACCGGCGCAGCGCTCAACGGTGCGGCGGCCCAGGCTCTGATCCAGATTGATGGCTCGTCGACGGTTTTCCCCGTCACGGAAGCCATGGCGGAGGAGTTCCAGAAGGCCAACAAGGACATCAAGGTCACCGTCGGCATTTCGGGCACGGGCGGCGGCTTCAAGAAATTCTGCCGCGGCGAGACCGACATCTCGGACGCCTCGCGGCCGATCAGTTCTTCCGAGCAGAAAGCCTGCAAGGAGGCCGGCATCGAATATATCGAGCTGCCGGTGGCCCTTGATGCACTGACCGTGGTCATTCACCCGTCCAACACCTGGGCGGAGGAGCTGACCGTGGCGGACCTGAAGAAGATGTGGGAGCCTGAAGCCCAGGGCAAGATCACCAATTGGAAGCAGGTCCGTGGCAGCTTCCCGGATCGGCCGCTGGTACTCTACGGCGCGGGCGTCGATTCTGGCACCTACGACTATTTCACCGCGGCCACCGTGGGCAAGGAGCACTCCAGCCGCGGTGACTTCACCGCCTCCGAGGACGACAACGTGCTCGTGCAGGGCGTGGCCGGGGACCAGAACGCTCTCGGCTTCTTCGGCCTCGTCTATTACGAGGAGAATCAGGACAAGCTCAAGGCCGTGAAGATTAAGCTTAACGACAGCGCGCCCGCCGTGGCGCCCTCGGTGGAGAACGCCCGTTCTGGCAAATATCAGCCCCTCTCCCGTCCCATCTTCATCTATGTGAACAAGAAGGCGGCGGATACCCGTCCCGAGGTGGCGAAGTTCGTGGAATTCTATCAGAACCCCAAGAACGCGGCGGAGCTGGTCAAGGAAGTCGGCTACGTGCCGCTTCCCGAGGCGGCCCTGAAGGTGTTCCAGGAGCGCTTCAAGAAGCGCGAGATCGGCACCGGCTTCACCGGCTCCAAGGTCGGCGTGTCGGTCGAGGATCTCATCAAGGAAAAGCTCGTCTATTGACGTGAAATCTCGAGGGAGGTGCTCCGGCGCCTCCCTCCAATCGGGCGAGGGTTGGACGTGGTCGCACCGGTATCTCCAGACTTTAGAACGGGCCAATCGCGACTGACTGTCTCTGCGGCCTTCCTGGCGCGGCGCCGGGTGGTCGACCGCATCATGCGCGTCGTCCTTTTCCTCTGCGCGGCCCTCTCCGTCCTGGTCACGGCGGGCATCGTCTATGTCCTGCTGTCCGAGAGCGTGAAATTCTTTGCACAGGTGTCGATCATCGAGTTCCTGACCGACACCCAATGGACGCCGGTGTTTCAGGACAAACACTTTGGCATCATGACTCTGGTGTCCGGCACCCTAGTGAGTTCGCTCATCGCCCTTCTGGTCGCGATCCCTGCTGGAACCGTGCTCGCCATCTATCTCTCGGAATTCGCCCGGCCACGGGTACGCGAAATCATCAAGCCGTTCCTGGAACTCATCGCTGGCGTGCCCACGGTGGCATTCGGCTATTTCGCGCTCCTGTTCCTCACGCCCATCTTCCAGATCTTCATCCCGGGGCTCGCCGGCTTTAACCTGCTCGTGCCCGGCATCGTCATGGGCATCATGATCCTGCCCTACATCGTTTCCGTGAGCGAGGACGCCATGCGCGCGGTTCCCGCGGAACTGAGGGAGGGCGCCTATGCACTCGGCTTCACACGGCTCCAGACGGCGACACGGGTGGTGATCCCCGGCGCCTTCTCCGGGGTGACGGCGGCCTACATCCTCGGCATGTCGCGGGCGGTGGGCGAGACTATGGTGGTGGCCATCGCCGCCGGCCAGCAGGCAAAGCTCGCGCTCAACCCACTGGAGGGCGCAGCCACCATCACCGCTTATATTGTCCAGATCAGCCTCGGCGACGTGCCGCACGGCTCGATTGCCTATCTCACCATCTTCGCGGCGGGCATGACGCTGTTCCTCATGACCTTCGCCTTCAACATCCTCGCCTTCTGGCTCCGCCAGAAATACCGCGAAGTCTATTGAGGGGATGGCCGTGAAGCCTCTCGCCGCTCAACCCTCCCGCCGCCTTTCCGATGCGGAAATCGTCGCTCGGGCGCATCGTTCCGACCGCAATTTCGCGATCCTGGGCCTCAGCGTGCTCGTCATCTCCATGATCGTGCTGCTGTCGCTCATCGTGGACTTCATGGTGGACGGGCTCGGGCGCATCGATCTTGATTTCCTGACGAGCTTTCCCTCCCGGCGCGCGGCGGACGCCGGCATCCTTTCGGCATGGGTCGGCACCACGCTGGTGATGCTGGTGACGACGGCGCTGGCGGTGCCGCTCGGCGTCGCGGCCGGCCTGTACCTTGAGGAATATGCGCCGCGGAACTGGATCACCCATCTCATCGAGATCAACGTCACCAATCTCGCGGGCGTGCCCTCCATCATCTATGGCCTGCTCGCCTTGGGCCTGTTCGTCCAGACCTTCGCCATGGGCCAGACCATCCTGGTGGCCGGCATGACGCTCGCGCTGCTCATCCTGCCCATCATCATCGTCGCCACCCGCGAGGCGGTGCGGTCCATCCCGCTTGAGATCCGCGAGGGCGCCTATGCGCTCGGCGCCGACAAATGGCAGACGGTGAGCGGCTACATCCTGCCCACCGCGCGTCCCGGCATCCTCACGGGCGCCATCGTCGGCATGTCGCGGGCCATCGGCGAGACCGCGCCCATCATCACCATCGGCGCGCTCACCTTCATCGCCTTCCTGCCGCCACCGCCGGTTCAGGACACCTTTCCGTTCCTCAATTTCGATTGGCTCAACTCGCCGTTCACCGTGATGCCGATTCAGATGTTCAACTGGGTATCGCGTCCCCAGGCGGCGTTCCATGTGAACGCGGCCGCCACCGGCCTTATCCTGCTCGCCATGACACTGCTGATGAACGCGGTCGCCATCTGGCTGCGCTACAAGATCCGCCGGAGCATGCGCTGATGCTGCAGCCCGGCCTTTCGGAGAACGAGATGACCGCCGTGACCCCCGCATTGGACGCCGTGGCCAGCAAGGAGCCCGTACCCCTGCGCGCTTCCGTTCGCAACCTCAATTTCTTCTATGGCGACAACCAGGCGCTCAAGGGGGTGGAGCTTCCCATCGTCGAGGGCAAGGTCACCGCCCTCATCGGTCCGTCGGGCTGCGGAAAGTCCACGCTCCTGCGCTGCTTCAATCGCATGCACGATCTTTATCCGGGCAACCGGTACGAGGGCGAGATCATCCTCTATCCGGAGGGGATCAACATCGTGGCGCCGAACGTGGACCCCATGCTTGCGCGCCTGCGCATCGGCATGGTGTTCCAGAAGCCCAACCCGTTTCCGAAATCGGTCCATGAGAACGTGGCATCCGGCCTTTATATCCGAGGCATCCGGAACCGCTCGGAGGTGGAGGGGCGCGTGGAAGCCGCGCTGCGCCAGGCCGCCCTGTGGGACGAGGTGAAGGACCGCTTACAGGAATCCGCCTATGGATTGTCCGGCGGCCAGCAGCAGCGCCTGTGCATCGCCCGCACGCTCGCCCCAGATCCGGAGCTCATCCTGCTCGACGAACCCACCTCGGCCCTCGACCCCATCGCCACGGCGAAGATCGAGGAATTGATGGACGAATTGCGCGGCGCCTACACCATCGTGATCGTCACCCACAACATGCAGCAGGCGGCACGCATCTCGGATTTCACCGCCTTCATGCATCTCGGCCATATGGTGGAATACGACGTGGCCAGCCGCATCTTCACCAACCCGACCGAGGAGCGCACGCGCTCCTACGTCACCGGCCGATACGGCTGAGGCGTCCGGGGGCTCAGGGAACGCCGGAAACCGGCACTCACGTATCGATTGCATCGCCGCCGCCAGGATGCGCATATACGCAGCGTTTGATGCACAAGACGAAGCGATCAGCTGCAAGATTTTCGTTTGGTTTTGCCTTCATATCCTTATCGTGCGCGGCACCGGCCAGGGTGCGCGCTCATGCTGGGAATTGAACCCTGCCTCGCCAATCCAATACGCTGCCGCCCGAGCCTGCCGATGCCCGCTATGCGCAGGACCATGCCCCGTGATCGGTGCCGGCTTTCGCCGCGGGGGCGGTCTCATCGGTCTCGGCGGCGCGGAGTTCCGTCTGCCGCTGCTGATCGGCCCCTTTCGTTTCCAAGCGCTCGAAGCCGTCATCCTCAACAAGGCCATGAGCCTGGTCGTCGTCGCCAGCGCGTTGCCGTTCCGGGAGGCGACGGTTCCGTTCGGTGCGATCGCGGACAACTGGCCGATCATTCTCAATCTGCTGGCGGGCAGCCTGCTCGGCGCCTGGCTCGGCGCGGGCTGGGCCACCCGGCTCAGCTCCCGCACCCTCTACCGGGTGCTGGCCGCATTGCTGGTGCTGATCGCCGTCGCACTGCTGTTCGGCCACGGGTCGACAGCGGCGTCCGCGCTGCTCTCGGGGCCTTGGCTGATCATCGCCGGCGTCGCGGCGGGTTTCGCCATCGGTGTCGTCGCCTCGCTGATGGGCGTGGCCGGCGGTGAGCTGCTGATCCCGACGCTGGTGCTTCTCTTCGGCGCGGACATCAAGCTCGCCGGCAGCCTGTCGTTGGCGGTGAGCCTGCCCACGATGATCGTCGGCTTCACCCGCTACAGCCGCGACAGCGCCTTTGCGGTCCTTGCGCGGAACAAGGCCTTCGTCGCCGTGATGGCGGTGGGCTCCATCGTGGGCGCCTTTATCGGCGGACATCTCCTCGGCCTTGTTCCCGAGCAGATATTGCTTCCGGTCCTGGCCCTGATCCTCGTCGCCTCGTCGGTGAAAGTGTGGCGCCACGGATAGGGGTGCGGTCTCGGCCGGCGCCAGGGCGCCGGCCGATGGAGTCCGCCGTCAGGCGGGATATTCCTTCGACTTGAAGGTCAGATGCCGCACGCCTTCAGGCGCGTCGGAGATCTTGCGGATGTTGCCCCACGTCTGCTTGTAGTTGGGGATGATGTCCTCGTTCACCCCGGCGGACACCACGTTGCCCTGCACGCCGGTTGGAAAGCCGAACAGCATGAAGGTCTCCTTCCGCTTCGCCGTGGGTGTGGGATAGGCCATGGCCTGGGTCGAGCCGTTCTCGTTGTAGACTTCCACGAGATCCCCGCTTTTCAGGCCGAGTTCGCCCATGTCCTGGGGGTTCATCTCGATGAAAGGATAGGGCCAGCGGTCCATCACCAATTCGTTCTCGACGTCCAGATAGGCGCTCTGCCAGACGAGGTTCGCCCGCCCGTTATTGATGAGGAAGGCGAATTTATCCTTCTCCGCCTGCTTGCCGGGGGCCTGGAGCCCGCGCCATTTGGTTTCGGCGAACACCGCCTTGCCATCGGGCTTGTTGAACTTGCCATCGGCAAACAGCCGCTTGGTGCCGACGATCTTGCCATCTGCGAAGGCCGTGGCGGGCTCCTGGAAGCCATTGGTGCCCATGGTCCGCAGGCGATCATAGGTCACGAACGTGCCGCCCTTTTCATTCTTGGCGTAGCCGTCCATGAAGGCGTCTTCTTCGGTCTTCCAATCGAAGCCCTTGAATTTGTCCGCCACCTCTGTCTTCCCCATGGAACGGAACACCCGCTCCATGTGATTGGCGATCCGTGCGGCGATGAGGCAATCAGGCATGGCCTGGCCCGGCGGGTCCATGTAGCGTTCGGTGAGGCGCATGCGCCGCTCGCCGTTCATGGAGGTCAGGTTCATCTCGCCGGAGGTGGCGGCGGGCAGCATCACATGGGCCGCCGCGCCGATATGGGTCGGCACGATGTCCACATCGACGCTGAACAGCCCGCCTTTGCGGATGGCGCCCATGATGGCGGCCACCATGGCGTCGCGGTCGCCATAGGGAACCCCATTCATCGCGTCCTTCACGAGGTCCGTGCGAGTCTTGTACGCACGTTTGAAGGCCATGGCGTTCAGCGTGGTCTTGTAATGATCGCAGCCCCAAATGTGGTGCACGCCGCCCTTGCCCTCGATCAGCAGCTTGTCCACATAGGCCGCCGGCCGGCCCACATGGGCGTCGGACGGGCGGCAATAGCCCTCCTGGTGGCCGCCCATGCGCACGCAGCCGCCGCCCGGACGGCCGATATTGCCGGTGGCGAGGGCGAGATTTACCAGCGCCTGATTGGTGCGGTAATTGTCATTGCCCCAGATGAGGCCTTTCTCGTAGGCGAACATGGCGCGCCGGCGTGCCCCGCCGGCCTTGGGCTCGGCGATCCAGGTGGCGGCCTTGACGATGTCCGCTTCGCTGAGGCCGGTGGCGCGGGCCGCTTCCGCCACGCTGACCTTGTTCGCGGCCAGGGCCTTGTCGAAGTCCTTCGTGGAGGCCGCGATGAAACCCTTGTCGATCCACCCCTTGTCCGCCGCGTAGGTGAGCCAGGCATTGAACAGGATCAGGTCGGTTCCCGAATTCAGCGCGAGATGGAGCACGTTCTCCTTGCCTGCCTCCATCTCGCAGGCATTCACCGTCACGGTGCGGCGCGGATCGACGATGACGATACGCGCTTTGGCCACCGGTTCGCTGCCAAACTCCGCCCTTTTCTTGTCTAGGGAGGTTCCGCGCAGGTTGGGCACCCAGTGGTTCAGGAAATAGTTGGTCTGGGTTTCCAGCGCGTTGGTGCCCACCGCCACCAAGGTGTCGGCGAGCTCCGCGTCCTCGTAGCAATTGTTGAGCTCGCCCACCCCCATGTCGCGGGAGCCGTGGACCTCCGAATTGTAGGCCGGGCGATTGTGGATGCGGATGTTCTTGACCTTCATGGCGCCGAAATAGAGCTTTCCGGTGCCCCAGGTGTTCTCGTATCCACCGCCCGCGCCGCCGTGATCGAAGGCGGACACGAACAGGCCGTCCTCGCCCTGTTCCGCGATCACCGCGGCGGTCACCCGGGCGACGAGGTCGAGGGCGTCATCCCAGCTCGTGGGCTGGAGCTGTCCGTAGCGCCAGACCTGGGGATCGGTGAGGCGCTGGAGCTGGGTGTTGCGTTGGCGCGAATAGCTCATCTCCGCGATCCGGGCGCCACGCACGGAGCCGAGGCCGGAATTCACCACGCACGCCTTGTCGGGCTTGATGACGATATGCACGTCCCGCCCGTTCTGCCTGACGATGTTGTACATGGACGGCGCATACCAAGCCGCAGTCTCCGCCGGCTGCTGCCGGGAGAGATCGACGCTGAAGGCGTTCTCGCCCGGCGCCGTGCCGCCCTCGTATCGCGCGTCCCAGCTATAGGCCTTGTAGCCGCAACCAACGATACAATAGTGGCAGACGACATTGTGGACGGTCGCATTGGCCGGGATGATGGGCAATTGCCCGATCTGGCGCTTGTAAGCCATGTTGTCCTCCCTCAGAGCACGTTGGAGAGGCGGCCGTAGAGCAGCTCATCCACGCCTTCGGCATAGATGTCGCCCTTCGCATCCACACGCAGCGCGTATTGCGGCAGGTTCTGCGTCGCCTGGCCCCAGATCTGCTGGCCGCCCTTCTCGCAATCGAAGCGCGAATAATGGCCAGGGCAGTTCAGTGTCTTGTCTGTCGTGCTGTATGAAAGGGGAAATCCCTTGTGCGGGCAGACGGTGGTGAAGCCGACGATGTCGCCGGCGGGTCCGGCGCCTCCGGGCACGCGTGTCCCGAGCTTCAGCAGGACGCCCGGCGCATCGTCATCGGGATAGGCCACGTCCAGTGGCTCATTCACTTTCAAGTCCTTCACATTTGCGAGGCGGTTCGCCGGATACCTCACCAGGGCGACCGCAGGTGCCGCCTTGGCTTGGGCCGGCAGAACGGTGGCGACGGCGGCGCCTGCGGTCGCGAGGCCGGCGCCGGTCAGGAAGCTGCGGCGGCCGGCATCGACGAGGCTGGGACATCTTTTCATGGAAGCTCCTCCCAGAGCGTATTGGTCCTTTCGGACGCAAGACGTCCTGCAGAATCTGCGCCATGAGGAACTGAGCAGAGAATTCAATGGTTTAACGACCGAGCCGAGACGGGCACGTCCGCCATCCCGAACATGCTGCGGCGCCGTCTGTCCGGAAGTCCGAACGCGTTGTCAGCCCTCGCTGCCGAGGCCGAGGCCGAGGCGGCGCATCTTTTCCCACAGGGTGGTGCGCCCCACGCCGAGGAGCCGGGCCGCGGCGGAAAGCTCGCCTCCGGTGGCGGACAGCGCCCGAAGGATGTGACGCTTCTCCGCCTCCTGGCGCGCGGACTCCAGCGAGCCGATGCGCGCACCTGTGGCCGCACCTTCGTCCATGAGCTCGGGAAAGAGATCCCCCGGCATCAGCCAGGGGCCCAAGGCGAGAGCGACCGCACGCTCCATCCGGTTGCGCAATTCCCGCACGTTGCCGGGCCAGGAATGCTGGAGTGCGACCTCCTCGGCAAGGGCGCTGATCCCCTTCAGGTTGGTCTCGGCGCCCGCACTATATTCCGTAAAGAACCGCTCCATGAGCCAGGGAATGTCCTCCGGGCGCTCCCGCAGAGAGGGCAGGCGAATGCTGACCGCGTTGATACGGTAAAGGAGATCCTCGCGGAATTGTCGGCCGACAACGCGCTGCGCCAGATCGGCATTGGTGGCCGTCACGATGCGCCCGCCGAAGGTGATTTCCCGCTCCCCGCCGACCCGTTGGAATGCTCGGCTCTCGATCAGCCGCAGGAGCTTGGCCTGCAATTCCGGACGCAATTCCCCGATCTCGTCGAGAAACAGCGTGCCGGCGCCGGCGCGCTCCACATAGCCGAGATGGCGTTGCGTGGCGCCGGTGAAGGCGCCTCGCTCGTGGCCGAACAGCTCGCTTTCCATGAGCTCGGCGGGAATGGCGGCGCAATTGACCGCGACGAAGGGCGAGGCCGCGAGCCGCGACTGCGCATGGATGAAGCGGGCGGCCACATCCTTACCCGTCCCCGTCTCCCCCGTGATGAGCACGTTGGAGGACAGAAGCGCCACCCGGCCCAGCAGAGTCTCAACCTGTCGGATGGCGGGCGAGACGCCCAATGTGCCGGCTTCTGGGCCGCCGCGCGGTGCCAGCAGGTCCCCGAGCCTTACCAGGAAGTCATCCATCTCGAAGGGCTTGGTGAGGTAGTCCGCCGCACCGCATCAGGCGCACCGCCTGGTCGATGTCGCCATGGCCGGTCACGAACAGGAAAGGTGGCGTCCGGGGCACGTGCGCCGCCTCCCGGAACACGGCTTCTCCATCGAGATCCGGAAGGCGGATGTCGCAGATGATGGCCTCGAAGCGGAACTTCCGGATATCCGCCACCGCCGCGCGGCCGGTCCGCCACCAATGCACCGTCATTCCTTCCAGGCCGAGCCGTTGGGCGAGGCTCTCACCCATGATGGGATCGTCCTCCACGAGGCCGATGACGGGCGGCTCATGCGACATGGGCCAGTTCCGCCGCGAGACCGAAGGGGAAGTGGAGGCGGATGCGGGTGCCGCCGGATGCAGGCCGCTCGACCTCCGCCGAGGCGCCGAGGTCGTCCAGGATGCGCCGGGTGGTCCACAAGCCGAGCCCGCCGCCCCACGGTGGACCACCCGCTTCCCCGCCGGCCGCAAGAAGGCGCGCCGCAGGCTCCGGCAGGCCGCTGCCGTGATCCGACACGACCACGCGCAGGGCCGCAGGTGCGAGTGATGCATCCACCGCCACCTCGCTTCCCGGCGGGGCTGTGGAGACCGCATTCAGCAGCAGGTTCAATACGGCTTGGCGTACCGGGGTGCTGGGCAGAGGAAGCGACACGTCGACGGGGCTAGAGAACCTCAGATCGACGCCCTTCCGGCGCGCCGCCGGGGCCACCAGTAGCCGTAGGTCCTCGAAATCGGCCATGGCGAGGGGCCTCGGCGCCTGCTCGGGCCGATACAGAGCGAGGGTGGTGCGCACCACGTCGCGGATGCCGACGAGGCCCCGTTCGAGAAGGCCGAGGGACGATTTGCGGACCGCCGCATGGTGTCCATGGGTCTTCAGCGTCGCCAGCGCGTTGAAGAGGCCGCCCAGCGGGTTGTTGATCTCATGGGCGAGGGCGGAGGCGAGCCGCCCGAGGCTGCCGAGCCGATGCTCGTCTGCCAGTTGGCGGGCGAGGTCCTCCCGCTCGTACATGGACCGGACCAGCGCATTATAGGCCACGAACAGGCGGGCGAACTCCGCGCCGTTGCGCGCGACCGCCTCGGGGGGCACCAGCGTGGCCCGCCCTTCGCTCGCGGCGCCCAGATAGCGCGAGAGCGTGCGCACCGGCGCCATCATGCGGGCGACGAGCAGCCAGCCGGCCACGGCGAGCAGGAGCGTCACCATTCCGTTCGTAGCCATGAGCGCGACGACGACGTCGCGTCGCTCCAAGGCAAGATGGCTGGTGTCGAAGGTGGCGTGAATGATCCCGACGATGCGTCCAGGATAGAAGAGCACGTGCGTTGCGGTGGCGGATTGGGCGCCCGCCTCGAAGCTGAAATCCCGACCGGCTCCGAGCGGAGCAAGATCAGACGGGAGACGCACCCCAACGGGGAAACGGTGGGGATCGGACGCCGCGATGACGAGGCCCTCCGCGTCGGTGATCACGGCGCTCAACGGATGCAGGCTCCTGTTGAGGTCTTGTGCCCGCATGATGGCGTCATAGACTTCCCAGACATCGTCTCTCAGGATCGCGGGCGCGACCGCAGAGGAGAGGCTGTCCAGATAGGTCTGCGCCAAAGCGCGCAACTGGCGCTCCTGCGTCTCCCCCAGCCGGCTCAGCACGCGTTCGGAGAGTGCAAGCCCAACCAGCACCATGAGCGCCGCAACCGCCAGGGGCACCTTGAGGGTGACGGGCCACTGGCGGGGGTCGAGGCGCGCGATCATGGGCGTCACCCGGTGCCCGCAACGAGCGCCGCCTTTGCGGCGATGGGGTCGAAGAGGCTCGCCTCCTGCGGTACGAACCCGTCGAGCCGCAGCATGGCGAGCACCGCCTGGCCGTCCTCGTCCCCGTTCATGCGCGAAAACGCCTCCGTCAGCGCGGCGAGCGCCTGCGGGTCGGCCGGATGGCGCGGGGCCGCGATGGGCGGGAAGCCGAGCCATTCGGACCGGCGAAGGATGGCGACCTGCGACGTCAGTTCCGGCTCGATCTCCCGCATCACCTCCAGGACGTAGCCGTCCACGGAGCCGGATTGGGCAAGGCCCGAGGCCACGGCACGGATCACGTTGCGATGGCCATAAGTGAAGAAGGTGCGGGCGAAGAAGGACGGCGGCTTCAGGCCGTGCTCCGCAAGAAGCGCGCGGGTGACGAGGAAGCCGGAATTGGAATCGGGATCCGAGAAGGCGTGGATATCGCCCTTGAGATCCTGGAAGTCACGCGCGTTACGGTCCCGGTCGACGATGAGGCAAGACTGATAGAGCGGCTGCCCGCGCCACAGTGGAACCGCGACCAGCTGGAGCGCGTCGCGATGGGCCACAAACGGATAGCCGCAGATCCACGCGGCATCGAGCTGGCCCGATACGAGCAGCGCGGTGATCTCCTGGTAGGTCCGCCGGCTGACGAGCTCGACCGGGAATCCGGTGGCCCGCCGCAGGTAGATCTGAAGCCGGCCGAGCAGTTCGAGATCGGAGGTCAGAAAGACGGGTGTCAGGCCGAAGCGGATGGTGCCGGCCGATGCGCGTGCCACCGGGGGCACGAGCATTGTACCGACCATGGAAGCAGCGGCTGCAAGGACCGCCCTGCGGTCGATGCGCAAACTGACGCCCATCCGCTTGGGCCTCCTGCTTTGTAATTCTTCTTAAATCGAAGAATAGCGCGGATGGTTGGGAACGCAACGCACGTCAGTGTTGGCGTGAGAAACGACGATTTGGGCCGCGCCTTCGGGGAGGCCAGTTCTTGTGCCGCGGAACCGGCTGGCGGCACGATGACCGCTTTTAATGGCGCGCGCGGGATTGCGGCCAAAGCCGGTGGCCCGCGCGCGCATCACCCGTCAGTCAGGGCAGAGTTTCGATGGCGAGCGCGATGCCCTGGCCGCCGCCGATGCACAGGGTAACGATGCCACGCCTCAATCCGTCGCGCCGCATCGAATGGATGAGCCGCGTGGTCAGGATCGCCCCGCTCGCGCCGATGGGATGGCCATGGGCGATGGCCCCGCCTTCCACATTGACGATCTCTTCGGCAAGGCCGAGCTCGCGGGTGACTGCGAGGGCGATCGCCGCGAAGGCCTCGTTGATTTCCACCCGCTCAACGTCCGCTATCGTCCAGCCCGCACGCCCCAGCGCCTGGCGTACCGCCGGCACCGGACCGATGCCGAACATGCCCGGCTCCACCGCGCCGACGCCGAATGCGACGAGCCGCGCCAGCGGCTCAAGGCCGTTCACCGCGGCGAAATCGCGTTCAGCGAGGATCATCGCCGCGGCACCGGTATTGAGCCCGGGCGCGTTTCCGGCGGTGATGGTGCCGTCCTTGCGGAAAGCCGGCTTCAGCTTGGCAAGGGATTCGATCGTAGTGTCCGGCCGATTGTGCTCGTCGCGGGCGAAGATCTCCGGCCCCTTGCGGCCCTTGATCTCCACGCCGACGATCTCGGCATCGAATTTTCCGGCGGCCTGCGCCTGGGAAAAGCGCTGTTGAGAGCGTGCCGCCCAACGGTCCTGATCCTCGCGGGAGACGCCATACTTCGTCACGAGATCTTCAGTGTGCCAACCGGAATGCTCGCCAGAGAAGGCGTCGTTCAGGCCATCGCGCAACATGGAATCGTAGATCTGCGCATCGCCCATGCGATAGCCCCAGCGCCCGCCGCTCATGAGGTAGGGCGCGGCATCCATGTTCTCCATGCCGCCGGCGATCGCCGCATCGGCGAAGCCCAGCCAGATCTCCTGGGCGACCGAGGCAACCGCCTGGGCGCCGGAGCCGCAGACCCGGTTCACTGTCATGGCGGGAACCTCGACCGGCACACCGCCATGGACGGCCGCCTGGCGGGCGGGGTTCATCTTGTTGCCGGCCTGGACCACATTGCCCATGATCAGGCTCGATAGCTTGGTTGCATCAAGGCCCGAGCGACGGAGCGTCTCGCGCACGACCGTCGCACCCAGCTCGGTCGCGGGAACCGCCTTCAAAGCGCCGTTGTAAGTGCCGATCGCCGTGCGCACCGGCGCGCAGATGACCGCGTCTCGTTTTGTCATGGACTTAGCCTTTCATGGATAACGACAGATCGCGCGCAGCGCCTTGATGCGCCTCACGCCTTCCTTCGGATCGTCCCGTCCAACCGGGTCGCTTCCGCCACAGTGTTCGAAATCGTGCCGTACTTGCGGACGTTGGTGTGGAGCAAAGCCAGGCGCTGCTCCGTCTCGTCCGTATCAACGATCAATTCGTAATCCACCGAGACGATCTTCGGCGGCGCGTCCTGCCGAACGGCATGGAGCGTGACATCCACCCCGCGCAACTCGAAATTCAGCATCGGGGTCACCCGCTCGATGCCCTTGATCATGCATGCCGCGATAGCGGCGAGAAACAGTTCCGCCGGGTTGAACGCATCGGCGCGCCCGCCAATGTCAGTGTCGAGGGTGATCTCGGCCTCTTTCGTGCGGGCGAGGCTGCCGTGAGCGTCGATGCGCGCCGCGCGAACCTTGTATTCCAGCATGCGGCGCTCACGCCGCGAGCCAGCGGGCGACATCGTCCGGCTTCGGCAGACCACCCGCGTGCACAACCTTGCCGTCGATGACGATGCCGGGGGTCGAGGCGATGCCGTAGCCGGCGATCACCGCATAGTCGGTGACCTTCTCCACCGTCACGTCGAGCCCGAGCTTGGCCGCCTCGTCCCGCACCATCTGCGCCGTTGCCTCGCAGCGGGAGCAGCCGGGGCCGAGCACCTTCACGTCTTTCATGGTTTTTGCCTTTCTTGGCCTTCGCCTTTCTTGTTTCAAGAAAACAGCGCGTTGAACAGGAAACCCACGGCGAGGATGCCGGTACCGACCACGCCCACGAACACGGCGATCAGCTTCAGGCTCAGCACTTTGCGCAGGATGATCATTTCCGGCAGCGACAAGGCGATCACCGCCATCATGAAGGCGAGCACGGTGCCCAGCGCCGCCCCCTTGGCCAGCAGCGCCTCCACCACCGGGATGATGCCTGCGGCATTGGAATACATGGGAATGCCCAGCAGGACCGCGGCGGGAACCGACCACCACGCATCCCGCCCCATGATGGAGGCGAGAAGGTCTGCCGGCACGTAGCCGTGGATGAAGGCGCCCGCGGCGATGCCGGCGATGATCCACATCCAGACCTTGCCGACGATGTCGCGCACCGCGTCGAGGCCGGCCCTGATGCGATCCACCAGCGTCATGCCGTTTGGCGGCAGCTCGACCGGACTGGCGCGCACATTGCGCACCCAGTCTTCCAGCCAGCCTTCCAGATGCAGGCGGCCGATGACCCAGCCGGCGACGATGGCCACCGCAAGGCCGAAGGCCAGATAGGTGAGCGCCACCTTCCAGCCCACGAGCGCAAACAGCAGGCCCAGCGCCACCTCGTTCACCATGGGCGCGGCGATGAGAAAGGAGAAGGTGACGCCGAGGGGGACGCCGGCGGAGACGAAGCCGACGAACAGCGGCACCGCCGAGCAGGAGCAGAAGGGCGTGACGATGCCGAGGCCGGCCGCCGCGATATTGCCGAGCCCCTCGCGCTTTCCGGCGAGCAGCGCGCGGGTGCGCTCGGCGGAGAAGAAGCTGCGCACCACGCCCATGGCGAACACCACCAGCGTCAGCAGCATCAGCACCTTGGGCGTGTCGTAGATGAAGAACGCGACCGCCTCGGCAAGATGGCTGCCGGGCTCCACCGGCAGGCGGGCCACCAGCCATTGGGAGAACGGCGCGAGCTGGGCATAGACCACGAACCACAGGGCGATCGCTGCGACCGTCACCGCCGCCCAAGTCAGAGGCGATGCACCTTCGGGCGGCTTGCGCCCGGTCAATGACAGGTCGGCGCTCATGCGGCTCTCCTGTTCGATGACGCGTCCAGGCTGGTGAGGACAGCATCGACGATAGCGGCCTGCTCGGCCGACAATTCGGGATTGCGACGGTAGCGCACCCATTGGGCATCCCGCCGATCCACCACCACGCCGGCCTGCCTGAGCACCGCCATATGGCGCGACATGCGGGACTGGGTGACGCCGAGGACGCGCACGAGCTCGCAGACGCAATGCTCGCGCCCGTCCCACAGCAGGCGGACCGCCGCGAGGCGGGTGGGTTCGGCCAGGGCCGACAGGAGGGTGAGGGCAGACTGCATGCGATCCCTTTTAGCTTCATGCGCATATGCGTGCAAGCGCATTTTATTTTCTAGCCATGCCATCGCACGGGCGCCGTGCACCTTCTCCCCATCGTCCTGATCTGCCCACGGCCTGTGACCGCGCGCAGTCAATGTGGTGTCACGACTAGGCGCGAAAAAGGCCCCATGGTACAAAAGCCTGACGCCCCGATGCACCAGCCGATCCGCTGCCTCGTCCGCCACCATGTGCCAGGCCGCACGCGCCTCGGCATCCTGGGGCCGTGGCCGGTCCGCTGGGACGGCATCTCGGGCGCGCTCGCGGAGGCGGGCATCATCCTCGCCCGCGCCGAGCCTTTGACCGGCGGCATTCTCCTGCGCCATCCGCCGGCCATCGGCGCCGACGCGCTGACGCGCGCCCTCACGGCGCTCCTGGAGGGGCGGCCGCTTCCCGCGGAGCTCGATCCGGCCCCGGCGCCGGATGCCGTGCCCGCCCCCCGCTCGGCCCTGCCCGCGAAGGCGCGCATCGTCGCCCGCGCGGGCCAGACCTGCGGCGCGCCCAATGCCCAGGCCATGAGCGATCCGGACCTCGATCAGGTCTTCCTGCTGGAGGCCCCGCAGGTCCTGGCCCGCTTCGGCACCTCGCCGGACGGGCTCACCGAGGACGCGGCGGAGCAGATCCGCGCCCGGCTCGGCGCTAATGTGATGCCCCAGCCCGCGGGCCGCTCCCGCCGCGAAATGCTGCTGGAGCAGGTCACCAACCTGCCGGTGGGGCTGCTCGCGGGCTCGGCGGCCCTTTCCTTCGCCACCGGCGGCGTGTTCGATGCGGTGGTCACCCTTACGGTCATCGCGGTGAATGCCGGCATCGGGTTCGCCACGGAGAATTCCACCGAGAACCTCATCCGCCGGCTGTCCCGTCCGGTCGAGCATCCGGTCGCGGCGCTGCGGGCTGGCACGCCCGTCACCTTGGCGTCCCGCGAGGTGGTGGTGGGCGACGTGGTGCTGCTGTCCCCCGGAACCGTGGTGCCGGCGGATGCGCGCCTCATCACGTCCAACCTCCTGTCGGTGGACGAATCGGCGCTCACCGGCGAGAGCCTGCCCGTGGAGAAGACGGCGAGCCCCCTTCCCGCCTTGCCCAAGGCTGTGGCGGAGCGGCACAATCTCGTCCATGCGGGGACGGTGGTCACGGGCGGCGACGGCCTCGCCGTCGTGGTGCGCACGGGAACACAGAGCGAGGCGGCGCGCACCCGCACGCTCATCGGCGACACCCGCCCGCCACGCCCGGTCACCGAGGAGAAGCTCGCGGCCTTGTCGAGCAAGCTCGCCATCGGCTGCCTCGGCGCCTCGGGCGTCCTGCTCTCGGTGAGCCTGGCGCGCGGCGAGCCCTTCATCGCGGCGGTGCGCAGCGCCATCGCGCTGGCCGTGGCCGCCATTCCCGAGGGCCTGCCGGCGGTGGCCACCACCACGCTCGCCCTGGGCGCCAAGGCGATGGAGAAGGACCGGGCGTTCGTGCGCTCCTTGCCCGCCATCGAGGCCATCGGCGCCGTCGATACCATCTGCCTCGACAAGACCGGCACCCTCACCAGGAACGACATGGCGGTGGTGCGGGTGCTGGCTGGCGACACCCGGCGCGACGTCACTCCCGGCGATCCGGTGGAGATCGACGCCGAAGGGGATGTCCGTGCGGTGTCGGAGGCGGTGGCCCTGTGCAGCGAGGCGGAACTCGACCCGCGCTCGGGCTCTGCCACCGAATTGGCGCTTCTGGACTTCGCCGCCGCCTCGGGCTGCGACGTGAGCGGCCTGCGCGCGACCCTGCCCTTGCACGCGCTGCGCAACCGCGACCATCGCCACCGCTTCATGGTGAGCGAGCATGACGGCGGCGGGGACGGCGCGCGCCTGTTCGTCAAAGGCTCGCCGGAGGACGTCATCGCCCGGTGCATCGCCGAGCGCGTTGCGGGCGCGGATCGGCCTTTGACCGATGAGCGCCGCGCCGCGCTTCTGGCCGAGAACGATCGCTTCGCGGGCGAGGGCCTGCGCGTGCTCGCCGCCGCCGCGGGGCGCGGCAGCCTCGGCGAGACGTCGCCCCACGATCTGACCTTTCTCGGCCTCGCAGGCCTCGCCGACCCCATCAAGCGGGAGGCGGCGGAGGCCATCGACCTGTTCCACAAGGCCGGCATCCGCACCATCATGATGACCGGCGACCAGCAGGGCACCGCCCTTGCGGTGGCGCACGAATTGGCCTTGTCGCGCACCGGCGTCCTGCGCATGTCGTCGGGGCCGGAGATCGCCCATCTCGACGCCGACGCCCTCGGCGAATTGGCGCTGGGCACCTCGGTGTTCGCGCGGGTGAGCCCGGCCGACAAGCTGCGCATCGTCGAGGCGCTCCAGGCCAAGGGCCGGCGCGTCGCCATGCTGGGCGACGGCGTCAATGACGGGCCGGCCCTGCGCGCCGCCTCGGTGGGCGTCGCGGTGGGTGAGAAGGCGACCTCGGTGGCGCGGGAGGTGGCCGCCCTGGTGCTCGCCGAGGACGATCTGCGCGAGCTTGCAAAAGCCATCGCCCGCGGGCGCTCCACCCAGGACAATGTGCGCAACTCCATCCGCTTCTTCTTCTCCACCAACCTCTCCGAGATCCTGGTGATGCTGGTGGAGACCCTGCACGGGCGCGGCGAGGGCGAAACGCCCATGGAATTGTTCTGGCTCAACCTCGTCACCGACATCCTGCCCGCTTTGGGCCTGGCGCTGGCCGAGCCGCGCGGCGATGTCATGGCGCGCCCGCCCATGGACCACCGCGCGCCCTTGTTCGACCGCACCGAATTGGCGAGCATTCTGGCGGACGGGGGTGCCATTTCGGCCGCAGCGCTGGCCGGGCATTTCATCTCCCTGGCGCAGTCGGGCGCAGGCCCGCGCACCCGCACGGTGACCTTCACCACCCTGGCGCTGGCCCAGATCGCCAATGCCTGGGTGCTGCGCGACCGCTCGCCGGACGCGGGCGAGGCGCTGCTCGTCTCCGAGCGGCGGCTGGAGAGCACGCTCGCGGGGGCCATGGGCCTGCTGGTCCTGCCCTTCCTCACGCCCGGCCTGCGCCGGCTTCTGGGGGTGGCGCCCGCCACCTGGGGCGATCTTGCTCTGTCGACGGCGCTGGCGGGCGGCGCGTTTGCCGTGTGCGAAGGCCGGCGCATCGTGCGTTTCAGCCCTTTGCCCCATCCCGCGCCGGCGCGGAATTGAGGGGCGGCGTTCTCAAGGCGGCCATCACGCCGTAACATGGGGCAGGCACCGTCGAGGTGGCGAACGGCAAATCGAGGATCGCGAGGGATGGAAGCGGAAAAGGTCGTGCGGAGCGGATTGCTCATCGGCATTGCCGTGGGCGTGGGCGTGGCGGTGATCGGACCCACCTTGTGGCGTCTGGCGCGCCCGGCGGCAAAGGACGCCATCAAAGCCGGCGTGGCCGGCTACGGCGCCGCGCGCGTCGCCCTCGCCCGCGCCAGCGAGGAGGTGGAGGACCTGGTGGCCGAGGCCACCCACGAGATCAGGGAGACCGCCGCCAAGGCTGCCGACACCGTAGCGGAGGCGGCCGAGGACGGCGGAGCCATCATCCGTGGCTGACGCGGCCCCGCTCCATGTCTATGCGCGCATCGTCCACCAGACGGGCGGGCGCACGCGCCTTTCCTTGAGCGGCACCGTCCCCCACGAGCGCCTCGTGAGCCTCGCCGACCGTCTGGCGGGCGCGGGCATCGAGAAGGTGGAGATCCGCCCGGACACGGGCAGCATCATCCTCACCCATTCCGAGCCGTGGGCGACCCTGTCCAAGGCGGTGGAGGGGACGGGCCTGAAGGTGGCCGCCCCGCCGCCGCGCCCGCCCCAGCAGGACCCGATCACAGAGACCGGGGACCGCATCGCCAAGGCGGATTTTCTTATGGCGCTGTTCAGCAACGGCAAGATCGACCTTCAGAACGCGGCCTTCCTCGCACTCCTCCTGGGCGGGCTCGTCCAGCTGGCGCGCGGCCGGGTGGCGGGTCCCGCCCTCACCGTCTTCGGGCAGGCGCTCACCATCGCGGTGCTGAAGGACCGCCGCCCGCCCCTGTGACGGCGGACCTTCTTCCTCTCGACGGGCAGGACTCTCATGGCACCGGGCGACGATGACAACGCATCCCGCCCGGCCGGGGCCCATGTGGTGGCTCATGAATCCCCTCATTTTCCCGGACTCGAAAACGCCTGATTTTGAGATTCCGAGGCCGTGCTGACAGGACATCAGCCGGCTTGAGGGGAACGATGGCGGGGCGAAGAGACGATTTGATTTTGTTCAAGAACTCGTTATCCGGGTGTTTGCCGACGACTTGCACGCCAAGCGCATCCTGTCGTTGGCCAACGGAACGCTTGGGGTGATGACGGGAGCGGCTCTGGCGGTTTCGTTGATCGGCCATGCGCTCGCCCACGCTCGTGGATTGGTGTCGAAGTCGGCGATCAAGCAGGTCGACCGGCTCCTGAGCAACCCGGGCGTGGTCCCGTGGGACTTGTTCGGTTCGTGGGTCGGCGAGGTGGTGGGCGCTCGGCGCGAGATCGTCGTGGCGACGGACTGGACCGACTTCGACGCCGACAATCAGGCAACATTCACGTCAGCGCGGCCGACGGCGAAACGCGGCTGGCCGCCGGATTGGGTCGGCAAGCACGGGCGGGCGCGGAAATTGCGCGACGCCAAAGTTTCGGCCGCCCGCCAGAAGGTCGGCGCGGTCGTGTGCGTGAAGGCTGTGGGCATGAAGGAGGCTTGGCATCTGGCCACCAGCGACGCCTCGCTGTCCGCGCCGCAGATCATCAAGCTCTATTCCAAGAGGTGGACCATCGAACCCAGCTTCCGCGACAGCAAGGACATGCGCTTCGGCATGGGACTGGGCGCGCTCAGGATCGACGATCCAAGGCGCCGCGACCGCCTCCTGCTCCTCAATGCCTTCGCCATCCTGCTGCTGACGATCCTGGGCGCCGCCGGCGAAAGCCTCGGCATGGATCGTCAACTGCGAACCAGCACCGCCAAACGCCGTGTCCACTCCCTATTCCGACAAGGCTGCCTGCTCTACGACCTCATTCCCAGCATGCCGGAGGAGCGCCTGCGTCCGCTCGTCGAGCGATACGCACAACTCATCCGCCAAAACGCGACATTCACCGGAGCCTTCGGGATCACGTAAATGAGGGGATACTTGGGGCCCGTAGCCGTCATTGACCCGCTTGAAGTAGTCGATGTCGATGATCAGGATGGACAGTTGCGTCTTCTCCTGGGCCGCCCGCCGCATCTCGGTGTCGAGCGCCATGTTGAGGGCACGCCGGTTGGGCATCTGGGTGAGCACGTCGGTGACGGCCATGTGCTCGAGCTGCTCTTCCATCTCGTAGCTGCGGATCAGCGCGCGCTTGAGAACGAAGACCACGAACCCCAGGAGGACACAGACGGCCAGCGTGAGCACCGACAAGGCCAGCGCCTGGGCGTTCCATTCCGAATAGACGCCAGACGCGGAGAAGCCGACGGACAAGATGAGCGGGAAGTGGCGCTCATGCACATAATAGCTCTCGACCCCGTCGGTCGGGGAGCGGCCGACGAACGGCTGATCGGGCGTGGCCAGCATGCGCTTCAGCACCGCCGAATCCGGTACCTGATTGCCCAACTTGCCGGCGCCGTCGGTAGACGGCGCGCGGTAGATCACGGTGCCGTCGGTGCGCATCAGGTTGACGGCGCTGCCGGGTCCGAGATTGACCTTCACGAACAGCGACTTGAAGAAGGCAATCCGGATCGCGGCGAGGATGCGCGAGATGATCGCTGCCGGCATCAAAGCAGGGGAGTTTCGCGCCACGCCGGCGCTCCGATACCCCGAGCTCATCTTCAGCCCGGCGCTGCTCCTGAACGTCTGGTGGCTTCTGTTCGACAACCGGTATCAGATCGACGTGAAGATGTTCATCGATGCCCAGTTCGACCTTCTCATGGATGGTCTGGGGATGGGCGGTCCGGAGTCGGAGCCCAAGAGGCTTTCAGCAAAGTTGCCCCGCTCCGGGCGCTCCAGGGCATAGGCTCATCGACCGTCAACATCACGCTGCTGCGGCACGACGCTGACATATGCGAAGCTCCTCGCGCCGATCATGGGGCGGCGCGAGGAGGCATGCATCTATTCAGCGCTCACTTCATGGCGTCGGAAAGGGAGTCGCGGATGGATTGATAGGTCTCGACGACGCGCGTGCGCACATCCTCGTAGGCCTGCTTCGCCTTGTCCCAGGAACTCGCACTGGCCTTCTTCAGGCTGGCCGCCCGCGCCTTGAGCTCCTCAACCTTCTTCTCCAGTGCCGCGATCTGCTTGTCGACGGCCGCGCGCTGGTCCTGGGCGAGCTTGGCGGCATCGGCCTTGAGCTTGGAGATGGTGCTTTCCAAGGCCTTCTGGCGGGCTTCGACCTGAGCGAGAAGCACCGCCTTGCGCGTGTCGAAATCGGCGTGGACCTCATCCAGATAGGTATCGACTTCCTTCTGGAAGGTCTTCCAGCTGTCGTCGAGGGACTTGCGGGCGTCGGTGATCTGTGCCGCCGTCCACGTTCGACTGTTGTCGAGCATCGCCTCGGCCTTGGCCCGATAGGCGTCGCGCGTCTCCTGCAGCTGTTTGACGGCCGCATCGGCCTTCGCCTTCACGGCGCCCTTGAGCTCAGCCGCATTTTCTTCCACGACCAAGACGCTGGCATCCAGTTCGGCAAGCCGCTCCTGCGACCAGGCGATGGCCTGTCGGGTCAGGGACGGATCGGCCGGCACAGTCGTGGAGGAGGGGGCGGCCGCCGGAGCGGGTGCCGGTTTCACCTCAGGAGCCGCGCCCTGTGCCGGCGCGGCCGCCGGAGCAGGGGTCGTCGCGGGGTCTTCTGCGTGGGCGGTGGCCGCCGGCAGGATAGCGATCCAGCCGAACAGCGCGGCACCCATCTTCCAGGCGCGAAAGGGCATCGTATTTCTCCCTGATATTGTCGACATTTGCGTCAAATGGAACGGGGCGCCGAAAGCCGCGCGCCGCCGGGCGTTCGGATCAGAACAGCTTCGCCAGTGCATCGGTGATCTTTTTGACGGTCTTTTCGTGAACCGCCTTCGTCTCGGCGATGCCAGCCTTGATCGCCTCCCAGGTCTCCTCGCCCGCGCTTGGTGCCTGGCCGAGCTTCACCTTGGCCTTCTCTGCTTCTTCGCTGAGTCGTGTCATGGCGGTATCGAATTCGATGCTTGCCTTCTCGACGGCGGTTTCGGCCTGCGCCTTCAGACCGTTCAGCGCGCGCTCGAAGGACTTGCGCTGGGCTTCGACCCGCGCGGAGATGGCCTTGCGGACCACATCGGATTGCTCGCTGGCGGACGCCAGGAAAGCCTGGAAGGCGGATTCCACTTCCACCCATTCCTCTTCCACGGCCTTCTGCGCCATCAAGACCGCGCCCTTCGTTTCGTCCGCCTGGGCTTGCAGAAGCGCAACCTGCTCCTTCAGCTTGGCTTGGGAGTCGCGCAGGCGGGAGAGCGCCAGATCGGCGTTGCCGCGGGCTGCCTGCTGAAGCTCGCCGGCGGCTTTCTCGGTCTGAGCGACCATGGCGTCGACTTCGTCGAGCCGTTGCTTGGCCCAGGCGATGGTTTCGTGGGCGGACGATTGCTCTGTCATGAACAGACTCCTCAAGTTTACGCGTTGGGACGTCTTCCCGGCGGGAATTTGGCGTGGCGCTGCGGACTATGGCGTGCCGGTCAACAGGTCACTGCGGGTCAGGCCATGGATGAGGGCATCGACCTTCGCCATGTGCGCCGACTTGAACTCCGTCCAATCCATGCCGCGCAGGAGGATGCCGCGCAGCAGCCGGAATCCGGCTATCCCAGTGACGATGGCGGTCACGCGGAGCCGGACGGATTCATCATTGATGGATGCGGGCGCGATCATCCGCACCGCTGCGACGAGTTTTTCCTGAAAGGGGGCAATGGCCTGATCGTGGATGAGCTGGAAGGCTTCGTCATTGTCATAGGCGCAACGGGCGAAGAAAGAGGCCCAGGTGCAGGGCTCGGCATCGTCGAGCAGGACGCGCAGGTAACCGGTCAGGGCCTTCTCAAGCCGCTCTTCGGGCGAGGCGATGGCGGGATCGTCATGGCGGGATCGTCCAGGATGGCGCAAAGAGCACCTACCCGCATGTGAGCGTAATCGGCGATCTCTCGGGCCGCTTCCATGTAGAGCTCGCGCTTGCCCCCGAAATGATAAGGAATGGCGGACAATGTGACGTCCGCCATTTGGCCAGCATGCACGTGGTGGTTCCCTCGAACCCTATGCGGCCAAAGACATCGATTGCAGCTTCGATCAGCTGCCTTCTCGTCTTCAAACTGCGTGATTCATGACCATTCGCCGACTGACCGGATGTGTGCAAGCTCATCGACTATCGCCTTTTGTAAATATAGTACGATCGAACGAACCTTTTATGAAGGGATCCGTTGCAGGCGCAGAGCACCGTTCCGCAGACGACGGCTCCGTCGCGGTCTGATCCAACCGAGGAAAATGCCCGGCTGAGGTGGGTGAATGGATCTCCTCCAGATGGTCTCACCCTGGCGCGCCCTGATCAGCAAGTGCAAAAATAGGAAATGCTCCTCGCCATGAAGCCGCCTCGGCGGGGAGGAGCCTCGCCTCATTCCGCTGCCAATTGCGACTTATTGCCCGCCGTCCCCTTGGCAAATCCAAGGCGGCGGGCCCGCGCGGCCGCGACGAGGGATTTGAAGGTCCGACGCGCGAAGGCACGGTGCAACAGGAATTCCGGATGGAACTGTACACCTACGCAGAAGGAGCGGGTTTCATGCTCGATGGCCTGGATGAGGCCGTTGGCCTCCGCACCGGTCACCTTGAAGCCTGCGCCCAGATCCTTTACCGCCTGGGTATGGATGGAGTTGACCGCCAGCTGCTCACGACCTGATAACCGCGCCAGCCAGCCATCGGGCGTCAGAAATACGGTCTTGCGGTAAAAGATGCGGCGCAGAAAGCTGGTGGGATAATTCTCTTCATGGTGGCTGAGGTCCGGGTAGAGGGTGCCGCCCTCCAGCACGTTCAGCATCTGCATGCCCCGGCAGACGCCCAGGACTGGAATGTCGTGCTCCAGCGCCGCCTGCGCCCAGGACGCCTCCATGTCGTCGCGGGCGAGGTCGTACCGGTGGCCCGTCTTCGGAGCGCCGCCATAGCGGTTGGGGAAAACATCCGAACCGCCCCCGAAAAGCAGGCCATCCACCGAATGGGGGTCGCGCGGGGCCTTCGATGTAATGGCCGTGGCTTTGCCCCCTGCCAACCAGATCGCGAAACGCATGGCGTGGTAGGCCATCCAATCGCCTTCGTCCGGCTTGGTCACGCCGATGATGGGACGTCCGCCGGCATCGTAGCGACGGGAGGTGGCGGGCCTGCCCGTGCGGCCGGAGCGAGCCTTGTCGGTCGCCTGAGGTGCGGCGTACCTGAACTCCGGTGGCAGCTCGCGATGCTCGAGCAGGCTGGACACCACGAACAATATGCCCAGGCCCACGGCGGGATCGTCGTCGAAATCAAGTTCGGAGGGCAGGTCCTTCTGCTCTTCCAGGCGCTTGCGGAACTCCTTGAAGACGCGCGCGCCTTTCGCGGCGGCGCTCGCCGATTCCAATAACCGGTTCGCCGCCGACAGGATTTCCTTGCGTGAGGCGTCCCTGCGGCTTTGCGCCCAGGCTTCCGCGGCGCGCTCCAGATCGGGGTCGGAGGCGGCCAGATCCTGGGCCGCGGAGAGGATCCATGCCCCCGGGGTGCGGGTGCGGTGGCCTTGCAATACGGCGTGCGGATCGGCCGCCGGTAGCGCGCGGCCCGCCGCCAGTTGGAAGGCCAGCCAGGGGAAATCCACGCCCGAGGACATGGAATGGTAGAGCCCGGCCCAGTAGCGGGGGTTCATCTCGATCATCTTCGGCGGCATCGATGGGTCGCCGTTCCAGCGAAAGTCGATCTCTCCCACGCCGTTCCATCCTGTCGCCTTGAGCAGGGCGCGGGCCGCGTCCTTGAAGGGCGTGTCGTCCACGGTCTCGCGAATGGCGCCGGCGCCCGCCTCGCGGGGGAATTGGGCGAGGTTGCGATAAACGACGATCCCCGCCAATTCTCCATGATCGGCGATGACGGAGACGCAATAGTCGTCGCCCTCCACCAGTTCCTGGAGCAGGACCGGGCTTTCAGGGTTTGCGGCCTTCAGATAGGTGTCCAGCGCGGTCCGATCCCTGATCATTTTCACGCCGCGCCCGCCCACGCCATCGGTCGGCTTGGCGATGAGCGGGAGATCTGCGGCAAGGTCCGCGGGCAGACCGTTTCGGAACGTTCCCGGCTCAAGGATGCGGGTGGCGGGCCCCGGCAGGCCGGATGCTTCCAGGAAGCGGGCGAAGTGATCCTTGGGCGAGATCATCTCGATGGAGGCGATGTCCGGCGCCGCGACGCGGATCGCGGGCTCGAAGCGCTCCCGGTATTTGGCAAACAGGCGCGCATCGCGAAAAGCCGGCATCAGCACATAGGGGCGGTCGTCCTCTGGTGCGTATCTGCGCACAGCCTCTTCGAAATCGGCCAACGCCTGTTCTTCATCCTTCTCGAAAGCGGTGTGAGTGAAATTGTCCATCACATGGCGCGAAAAGGAGAGGACGGTCATGTTCACATCATCGCAGCCGATCACATCGACCCCATGCTCGTGCAGAGAGCGGGCGATGGCCAACGCCATCAGGCTGCGGCCATAAGTGACGATCACCCGCCCGGCGGATGGAGCTTCGTCGGATAGCGGTACTCCAAGGATGTGGCGGTCGGGCATCCGATCGTTTCCCTCTGAGAACAACGTGCCACAACGAGGCGCGGTTGGGCGGGCCCCTCTTCAGTCGGCGAGCGCCCCGCCCGCCAGAGTGAACGGGCTCGACAGGGTCGTGCCCACCGTGTTGAACACGAAGGCGCCGGCACGGCGCAGATCACCGCCCGCGCCGTCTCCGCGGGTCGCCGCGAGCCGCGGATAGAGCGCGGCGAGGCTGGCATAGCGGTCGTGCTTGAGCGGGTCCGAAGTCGTCAGGCTGGAGATGTCGACGATCTCAACGTTCGCCCTCACCGCGGCCTCTTGGACCCGCGGGTCGTCCACATCAAGCGCCCCGACCCGCAGGCGCTCCCCGCCGATCTGGCTCGACACCGACAGCGCCACGTCGTCCCGCGAGACCAGCACGACCATGGGCGGCGAAAGTGGCCCGATTACCGCCAGCTGCGCACGGAACACGTCCACGTCGATGTCCGGAGCGGCGAGCACCACATCGAGCCGGCCGATGACGGCGCCTTTTCCGGCAAGCCGCAGCTGGCGCAGCGCCTCCATGGTGAGCCAGCCGCCCATGGAATGGGCCAGCACCGTGATGCGCCCGGTCGCCCGATCCCGCGCCAGCAGGGTCAGGAGGTCCGCGAGCCCGTCGCGGGAATAGGTGACGGCCTCCTTGTCGGCTACATATCCTGTTACCTTCGCCTCCGATGGCCATGCGAAGAGGATGGGCACACCGGAGATGTCGGCGTCCGCCGTCATCTGCGCCAGCCGGAAGAGGGATTCCTGGAAACTTCTGTTGTAGCCGTGGACATAGACCCCCACCTTCCGTCCTCCAGTTGCGAGCCCCGCGGCCGCGACCCGGCGCTCGAACGTGGTGCGGTCGAGCGTGATCTGCTCGACGGTGGCGAAACTCGTCGCGGGATTGGCAGGTCCCTGCGGCCATTCGATCTCGCCGGGCCGATGTCCGGGGGGCACGGAAATCCTAAACGCGGCGAAGTTGAGAGCCGCCGCGCGCCCCGTGGTGAAGTTGTTGCTCTCGGGCGCGCCGCGGGCCCGTGTGGTGGCGACATAGACCGTCACGACCCTTGCACTGGGGACGGAAGCGAACGTGGGGGTGAGCACCTCCGGACCCGGGCGCGGTGCGCAGCCCGCGATCAGGGTCAGCGCCAAAAGCAGGGCCAGCCGCTTCGTCGCAGAGACGAAACGGCGGCTCTCAGGTCTTGTGTTCCCTCCCGGCTCCATCCGCTCTCCCCCGTGTTGGGTTGCAATCAAAAGGTCCGTAGAGCCCAGTCGTCAGGTGTGCCTTCCCGCCTCGCCCATCATGCAGGTGATCGCCTCGGTCATACGACGCTCCAGTTCTCCGCCCTGAGGCTCCCGCAGCGGCGCCACCTGCAGGACCGTGCGCATAATGCCGATGCCCACGAGGAAGGCGGCGATCATCGATGCCTCTTGCATTCCCGGCTGGCCCAGCCGTCCGCTCAGAGGCGCGATGAATTCTTCCACGATGAACGCGCGCAGAACGGTCGCCGCCTTCGGGCTCGACAAGGAGCGGATGACGATGTCGAGCGGCCCGACCTCGTCGGGTGACCGCGCGCCGTCGCGTGAAAAGATCTGGCTGGCGAGCACGCGGGCGGGATCGGCGGCGGCATCCGCGAGAATCCGGTCGGCCTGGATCGTCGCCCTGACGGCCTCGGTGAACAAGCGTTCCTTGGAACCGAAGCAGCGGTGGACGTAGGCGACGTCGACCCCGACGTCGGCCGCGATGTCGCGCAAGCCGGTCTCTTCATAGGAATGCATGGAGAACCGCAGGATCGCAGCCGCCAGGATGCGGTCCCGCGTCGCCATTGCGGGTTTTGTTGCCGATCCGATGAGCATCACCCCCTCATGGAAAAATGGTTGCTGGCTGTCGCTCCTATGCCTAGGATCGGCCCCGGTCAACCTTGGTTGATCAAGCTCAAGGCGCCGCCGGCGATATCGATCCAGTTTGTTTTTGCGATAGGCGCGCCCTTTGATGGCGAGGAGAGCTGCAATGACGAGCGAGACCACCACGACCGGGATGCAATCGTGGCTGAATCAATTCACGAATGCGGCGCCGGGCCAGTTCGACTGGACCAAGTCGGTCTCCGAGGGGCCGTTCAAGCTCTACGGAGCGTTGTACAAGCAGATGCTCGCTGGCGCGGCGCGCCAGCTGCAGATCCAGGCGGACTACGTCGGGAGACTGGCGGAATGCAAAGACCCGGGGGAGGCGCTCGCCGCCCAGAGCGAGTTGGTGCAGAAATCCGTCGCGTGCTGCGTCGAGAGCGGACAGCAGATCGCGACGGCAATGGGCCAGGGTGTTCCGCAGGCTTCTCAATTAGACGCTTGAGCTGACGTGCTTTCTTCGCGCGACGTGGTTTCCATGGTCGCGCGAAGACGTTTCTGTTCCGCCCTTCGGGACGCGTACTCATTTTCCTGTCCAGGGGACAGCGCGATGTCCGGTTTCGCGTCCTTTCAACAGGAAGGCGGAGTACGGCGGAGGCCGTTGGACCCCACGCCGTTTATGAGCTCCGAATTTCAACGAGAGCCCCCGACCCCATGACCTCGACCCGGAAGCTTCTGATTTTCGCAACCCTCGCCGTGATCATGGCCGGCGGAGGGTATTGGGGGTGGCAGACGTTTTTCAACAAGAGTCTGCCTGACGGCATCGCCAGCGGCAACGGACGCATCGAGGCGACCGAAATCGACGTCTCCACCAAGATCCCAGGCCGCATCAGGGACATCCTTGTGGATGAAGGCGACTTCGTCGAGGCCGGCCAGATGCTTGCCCGCATGGACACGGAGCAGCTCGAAGCTCAGCGCCGACAGGCACAGGCTCAGCTCCAGCGGGCCTTGATCGGCATCGACACCGCCAAGAGCCTCGTCACCCAGCGCGAGGCCGAACGCCGCGCCGCGATCGCCACCATCGCCCAGCGCAACGCCGAGCTCGACGCTGCGGACCGCAAGCTCGCGCGATCGAGCCAGCTCGTGAAGACCAATGCTGTGTCCCAGCAGGTGTTCGACGACGACCGGGCGAGCGCCGAGGGCGCCAAGGCCGCCGTGGCCGCCGCCGAGGCCCAGCTCGCCGCCAGCGAGGCCGGGATCAGCACCGCGAAGGCGCTCATTGTCGACGCCGAAGCGGCAGTGGACGCGGCGCGCGCGGCCATCGACAGCATCACCGCCGACATCAATGACGGCGTGCTGAGGTCCCCCCGCGCTGGACGCGTCCAGTATCGTGTCGCCCAGCCCGGTGAGGTCTTGTCCGCGGGCGGGCGGGTGCTCAATCTCGTGGATCTCGGCGACGTGCACATGACCTTCTTCCTCCCCACCGTCCAGGCCGGGCGGGTCGCCCTTGGCGCGGAGGTCCGGCTCGTGCTCGATGCGGCGCCGCAATACGTCATTCCGGCCAAGGTCACCTTCGTGGCGGACGTTGCCCAGTTCACGCCCAAGACGGTGGAGACGGAGGAGGAGCGCCTCAAGCTCATGTTCCGGATCAAGGCGCAGATCCCGCCGGAGCTGCTGACGAAATACATCCAGCAGGTCAAGACCGGCCTGCCCGGCATGGCCTATGTGCGGCTTGATCCGAACGTGGAGTGGCCGGCCCGTCTCCAGCAGGGCCTCCTGCAATGAGCCCCTCGGAGGAAAGCGGCACGCCTCCGCCTCCCGCATCCGTCCGGCCCGTGGTGTCCGTGCAGGCGGTCTCCCTCTCCTACGGCAAGACCCGGGCGCTGGACGGGGTGAGCCTCGATATCCCTGCCGGCCGCATGGTCGGGCTCATCGGGCCGGACGGGGTCGGCAAGTCGAGCCTGCTGTCGCTGATCGCCGGGGCGCGGGTCATCCAGCAGGGACGCATCACGGTGCTGGGCGGGGACATGGCTGACGCCCGGCACCGGCGCACCACCTGCCCGCAGATCGCCTACATGCCCCAAGGCCTCGGCAAGAACCTCTACCCCACTTTGTCGGTGTTCGAGAACGTGGACTTCTTCGGCCGCCTGTTCGGGCAGGGCCGGGCCGAGCGGGAGCGCCGGATCGGCGAGTTGCTGGAGAGCACCGGCCTTGCCCCCTTTGCCGACCGCCCGGCGGGCAAACTGTCCGGAGGCATGAAGCAGAAACTCGGCCTGTGCTGCGCCCTGATCCACGATCCGGACCTGCTCATCCTCGACGAGCCCACCACAGGTGTCGACCCCCTGTCGCGGCGCCAGTTCTGGGAGCTGATCGAGACCATCCGCGCCGGCCGGCCGGGCATGAGCGTGATCGTCGCCACCGCCTACATGGAGGAAGCCGCCCGCTTCGACTGGCTGGTGGCCATGGACGCCGGCAAGGTGCTCGCCACCGGCGCGCCCGCGGATCTCCTGGCGAAGACCGGAGCCGCCAACCTCGATGCGGCCTTCATCGCCCTGCTTCCTGAAGAAGAGCGCGCGGGGCACCGGGAAGTGGTCATTCCGCCTCGCCCGGAGGGCGCGGACGGGGAGATCGCCATCGAGGCCGAGCATCTCACCATGCGCTTCGGCGACTTCACCGCGGTGGACGACGTGAGCTTCCGCATCGCCCGCGGCGAGATCTTCGGCTTCCTCGGCTCCAATGGCTGCGGCAAGACCACCACCATGAAGATGCTCACGGGCCTTCTGCCGGCGACCGAAGGCAAGGCCCGCCTGTTCGGGCAAGAGGTGGACCCGGACGACTTGGCGGTGCGCCGGCGGGTCGGCTACATGTCCCAGGCCTTCTCGCTCTACACGGAGCTGACGGTCCGGCAGAATCTCGACCTGCACGCCCGCCTGTTCGGCTTGGCCCCGAAGGCGATCCCGGCGCGGATCGCCGAGATGGTGCGGCGCTTCGATCTTGCCGACGTCACCGACGCGCTGCCGGACGCCCTGCCGCTTGGCATCCGCCAGCGCCTGTCGCTGGCGGTGGCCATGATCCACGCGCCCGACACGCTGATCCTCGACGAGCCCACCTCGGGCGTCGATCCCATCGCCCGCGACGGCTTCTGGCAGATCCTTTCGGACCTCTCCCGCAAGGACAACGTGACCATCTTCGTCTCCACCCACTTCATGAACGAGGCGGAGCTGTGCGACCGCATCTCGCTCATGCACGCGGGCAAGGTGCTGGTCAGCGACCGTCCGGCGGCGATCATCGAGACGCGCGGCGCCAAGGATCTGGAAGAAGCCTTCATCACCTATCTGGAAGACGCCATCGGCACCAAGGCGGCGCCCGCCGCGCCGCCGGAGCATCAGCCCGTGTCGGCGACGAGCGACCTCGTGGAGGAATGGGCCGGCAAGGTGGCCACTGACGGCGGCACCAAATTCAGCCTGCGCCGCATGTTCGCCTATACCCGCCGCGAGGCGCTGGAGCTGCGGCGGGACCCGATCCGCGCCGCCCTCGCCATCCTGGGGAGCGTGCTCCTGATGCTCGTGGTGGGCTACGGCATCAACCTGGACGTGGAAAACCTTTCCTTCGCCGTGCTCGACCGCGACGACACTACGGTGAGCCGCGACTACGTGCTTCAGATCGCCGGCTCGCGCTATTTCACGCAGAAGGCGCCCATCACCGACTACGCCGACCTCGACCGGCGCATGCGCAGCGGCGAGCTCAGCCTCGCCATCGAGATCCCCCCCGGCTTTGCGCGTGACGCCGCGCATGGGCGCAAGGTGCAGGTCGCCGCCTGGATCGACGGCGCCATGCCGGTCCGGGCGGAGACCGTGCAGGGCTACGTGCAGGGCATCCATGCGAGCTGGCTCACCCAGAAGGCGCGCGAGCTCTACGGCAAGTCCGCCACCGTCGGCGATTTCCAGCTGCAGATCCGCTACCGATACAATCCAGGCGTCGAGAGCCTGGTCGCCATGGCTCCGGCAGTGATCCCGCTGCTCCTGATGATGATCCCCGCGATGCTGGCGGTGCTCAGCGTGGTGCGCGAGAAGGAATTGGGATCGATCATCAACTTCTACGTGACGCCAGTGACCCGGCTCGAATTCCTCGTCGGCAAGCAGCTGCCCTACGTAGCCCTCGCCATGCTGAACTTCCTGATGCTGACGGCGGTCGCCGTCTTCATCTTCCGTGTGCCCTTCACCGGCAGCTTCCTCACTTTCACCTTCGGTGCGCTACTCTACGTCATCATCGCCACCGGGATGGGGCTCGTGATCTCCACCTTCATGAGCAGCCAGATCGCCGCCATCTTCGGCACCTCCCTCATCACCCTCATCCCGGCGGTGCAGTTCTCGGGGATGACCGACCCGGTCTCCTCCCTCCAGGGCGCCGGGGCGTTCATCGGGCGCATCTACCCCACCACCTATTTCATGGTCATCGCCCGCGGCACCTTCTCGAAGGCCCTCGATTTCGCCGACCTGTGGAGCGCGTTCGTGCCGCTCCTCATCACCGTGCCCGTGCTGCTGTGCCTCGGGGCCGTCCTCCTCAAGAAACAGGCGACGTGAGCCATGCGCGCCGCCAACGTCCTCCAGCTCGGCATCAAGGAGCTGCGCGGCCTCGTCCGCGATCCCGTGCTCATGTTCCTGATCGTCTATGCCTTCACGGTCTCCATCTATACGGCGTCGAGGGCGATGCCGGAGACGCTGAACCGGGCCGCCATCGCCATCGTCGACGAGGATCAGTCCCCGGTGTCGGTGCGCATCTCCACCGCTTTCTATCCTCCCTACTTCACCCCGCCGCAGCTGATCACGCCGCAGGAGATGGACGCCCGCATGGATGCGGGCCTCGACACCTTCGCCCTCGACATCCCGCCCGACTTCCAGCGCGATCTCCTGGCCGGCCGCGCCCCCACCATCCAGCTCAACATCGACGCCACCCGCATGACCCAGGCCTTCACCGGTGGCGGATATGTCCAATCCATCGTCTCCAGCGAGGTGAGCGAGTTCCTCAACCGCTATCGCCGCGCCTCTGACGTGCCCGTGGACCTCGTGCTGCGCTCTCGCTTCAACGCCGAATTGAACAAGAGCTGGTTCGGCGCCATCACCAACGTTATTTCCCACATCACCATGCTGTCCATCATTCTCACCGGCGCCGCCCTCATCCGCGAGCGCGAGCACGGCACCATCGAGCATCTCCTGGTGATGCCGGTGACGCCGACCGAGATCATGGTGAGCAAGATCTGGTCCATGGGGCTCGTGGTGCTTGTGGCCACCTCTTTTTCCTTGACAGTGGTCGTGCAGGGGTTTCTCGCCGTGCCCATCCAGGGCTCCCTTGCCTTGTTCCTGGCAGGCACCGCCCTCCAGCTCTTCGCCACCACGTCGCTGGGCATCTTCCTGGCGACGGTCGCCGGCTCCATGCCGCAGTTCGGCCTGCTGCTGATGATGGTGCTGCTGCCCCTGCAGGTGCTCTCCGGCGGCGTCACCCCGCGCGAGAGCATGCCGGAGATCATCCAGGTCATCATGTATGCAGCGCCCAACACGCACTTCGTCATGCTGGCTCAGGCCATCCTGTTCCGTGGCGCCGGGCTCGACGTGGTGTGGCCCCAATTGCTGGCCCTCGCCGGCATCGGCACGGTCCTGTTCCTCTTCTCGCTCCAGCGCTTCCGGGCCTTCCTGCGGTGAGGGGCGGGGGCTTTCGCCCCTATCCCTGCGGGGAAGCCCGGCCGAGGGTCTTCCTCGCCACCGCATAGCCCTCGGCCTGATTGGCCTTGATGGCCAGGTCGGAAAAATCGTAGTCGCGGGACGAGTGTTCTCCCGCCTGGCCTGCGCGCACGAACCGCGTGATGGTCGTCGCCGCGCCGTCCCCCATGAGCTGGATGTAGGCCGGAATGCGCTTGATCCGTCCACTCTCCTCTGGCTCGAGCCGAGCGAGGATATGGTCGATGAGCCGGCGATAGGCTTCGACGGTTTCGCGATGGCGCAGGTCGCTGTGCACCCGCTCCGCATAGACGATCTCGTCGCGCCGGGCGAGGACCTCCAGCATATTGGTCGGCAGCGCCCTCTCACCCGAGAACAGATCGACGACGAACACCCTTTTCCCGTCGGGGCCGCAGCGGTCGATGACGAGGTCGAGCGGCGAGTTGCTGATGATGCCGCCGTCCCAATAGGCCTTGCCGTCGACCATGGTCCAGGGAAAGCCCGGCGGCAGGCTGCCGCTCGCCAGCACATGGTCCGGGGTCAGGTCGTCCACGTAGCTGTCGAACACGTCGAGGGTCGCCGTCATCACGTTCACGGCGCTGACGAGAAGGCGCACGGGACTGTCCTTGAGCGCGGCGAAGTCGACATATTTGGCGAGCAGCGCTTTCATGGGCGTCGTGTCGTAGCAGCTGGTCCAGTTCGCCGCCCAGTCCGCAGGGCCGTAGGGCGGCAGGCCCCAGCGCGGGGTGAAGAAGTTGGGCACGCCCAGCGTCAGGATTCTCGTCGCCGCTGCCGCACGCCTGAGTTCGGGGAAGGGGACGTTGGGCGTCGTCACGGCAAGGTCCGCCCAGAACGCTTCGAGGGCCTGCGCGGCGTGGCGGGGATTGCCGGCGATGACGGCGCCGTTCAGGGCACCGATGGAGACGCCCGCGACGATGTCCGGGAAGATCCCCTCTTCCTCCAGGGCCTTCACGACGCCGCATTCGAACGCGCCCAGGGCACCGCCGCCCTGGAGGATCAGCGCCGTCTGCGTCGGGATGCGGTCGAGGACGAACGCATCCTCATGCAGGCGCTCCTTCACATCGCCCAGGCCAACCCGATAGCGGATCAGGCCCTCGGCCACGCGCGTCTCGTCGGCGGGACGCCCCACCGAGAACAAGGCGCGCGGCACGTCGCCCTTCAGGTAGAACAGCGCGAAGGATCCCTGGTCGAGGGCGCCGCGAGCGACCCGGGCATCCGCCTCTTCCGTCGCGCCGAGCACGTTGAAGCCGATGTCGCCCACTTCGCAGAAGAAATAGGAGACCTCGTCGTAGCGCAGCCGGCGGCCCATCATGTTGCGCGCGGCGAGCCGCCCCTGCTTCACGGCGTTGTCCCAATGCTCGATGTGCCGGCGGCGGGCGAACACGGGATCATAGAAGGTGGTGACGTCGCCGGCGGCGAAGACGTTCGGGGCGCTCGTGCGCAGCAAAGCGTCCACCACCACGTAGCCGCCCTCGAGGGCGATGGCGCTGCCGGCGAGAAATTCCGTGGCCGGAGCGACGCCGATGCTGACCACCACGAGGTCGCACGCCACGTGACGGCCGGCGGCCGTCTCCACCTCCTGAACGCGCTCCCGGCCGCGCAGCACGGCGGCGGTGTCGTTCAGGATCACGGTGGCGCCGCGGCCTTCGGCATAGCGTTCGAAGTAGCTGGAGAGATCGGGGGCTTCGAGATGCCGCAGCAGCACCGGCCCCTGCTCGATGATCGTCACCTTGAGGCCGGCGTCCAGGAGCGACATGGCGATCTCCATGCCGAGGAAGCTGCCGCCGAGCACGACCGCGTGCTTTGCCTGCGTGATGGCGGCCCGGATGGCATCCGCATCGGTCTTGCGGCGCAGGCTGAAGACGCCGGGGAGCGACGCGCCGGGAACCGTGAGCGGCTTGGGCGCCGCGCCGGTGGCGATGAGGAGCTGGCCATAGCCGATCTCCTCCCCGCGCGCCGTGGTGACGGTCTGCTTTGCCGTATCCACGCCGACCACCCGTGCGCCGAGGGCAAGCTCGATTCTGTGCTCGCCATAGAAGCTTTCCGGGTGGACGAAGATCCGCGCCTCGCCTTCGGTTCCGGTCAAAAGGTGCTTGGAGAGCGGCGGATGGTGATAGGGCGGCACATCCTCGGCCGAGAGGATCACGATCGACCCCGTCGCGCCCTCGGCGCGCAAGGTCTGCGCCGCGACCGCGCTCGCGAGCCCGCCGCCCACGAGCAGGAAATCGACGTGCCGTGACGCCGGACGATCAGCCCCGGCACTCTCCCTCTGCTCTGTCATCAGGTGCTCCTCGATCGGACGCCGGCCGACCCCATTCAAAGCGTTCGCGATCCGGCCAAATTGCTCAGCATTCGCCTACGCCCTCCCCTACAACCAGCGGGGGGCGATTTCCGCGACCCGCAGCGTATCGGACCGATCACCTCCCGGAAGACATTTCATCACAAGTCCCGAACAACCGGATCACATGTGGAATCCTGCCTCACCTCAATGTTCCTAAATTCCATTCGATTGGAGGCTGTTACAGGATCGCCACTGGGCATCAGACAGCATCTCGTGGGTGCCGCGGCCTCTACTCCTCGCGTCAGCTCGCCCGCGCCTGCGAAGAGCGGGTCCATGTCATGGCGGTGACCGGCCTGAACCGGCCCGACGTCCGCACCATCGCGGCGTTCCGCAAGCGCCACCTCGTCGCCCTGTCGGAGTTGTTCGTGCAGGTGTTGCATCTGTGCCGGGCAGCCGGGCTGGTGCAGTTCGGTCATGTGGCGGTGGACGGGACGAAGCTGAAGGCGAATGCCTCCCGCCACAAGGCCATGAGCTATGGCGGACGAAGACGGTCGAACCGGCTCTGGCGGCTGTTTAGTCCCGGCATTTGGTGGGCCGGCTTGGCCTGCTCACCCCCTCCGTCCTCGGGACGCACTCTCATCGTCCGAGATACTTGATGAGCGCCGCGATCCCGAGGACGACCAGCACCAGGATCAGGAGGCTGAACAGCCACATTCCCCACATGCCGGAGCCCATCATACCGTCGAAATTCATCATGATTCCCTCCCTGGAGCCGGACCCGCCTCTGCATTCCAAGAACGAGGACGCCTCAGCCGAGCGGCGTGCGCCGCAGGCGCAGGGCATTGGCGATGACGCTGACCGATGACAGCGCCATGGCCGCGGCGGCGATGATGGGCGACAGCAGAAGCCCGAACAGGGGATAGAGCACGCCCGCCGCCACCGGTATGCCCGCCGCATTGTAGATGAAGGCAAAGAACAGGTTCTGGCGGATGTTGCTCATGGTGGCGTGACTCAGCTGCCGGGCGCGGGCGATGCCCTGAAGATCGCCTTTCAGCAGGGTCACGCCGGCGCTCTCGATGGCGACGTCGGTGCCCGTTCCCATGGCGACGCCGACATCCGCCGCGGCGAGCGCGGGCGCGTCGTTCACGCCGTCGCCTGCCATGGCGACGATGCGGCCTTCCTGGCGCAGCCGGGCAACCACCTGCGCCTTGTTCTCCGGCAGGACCTCCGCCTCCACCTCGTCGATGCCGAGGCGGCGCGCCACCGCCAGCGCCGTCGTCCTATTGTCGCCGGTGAGCATGACGACGCGGACCCCGGCTGCCCTGAGGGCCGCCAAGGCGGCGGGCGTCGTCGCCTTGACCGGGTCGGCGATGGCGATGAGGCCACCGACGCGCCCGTCGACGGCGACGAAGATCACGGTGGCGCCGTCGCCGCGCAGCGCCTCGGCCTCGGCCGAAAGGGCCGAAAGGTCC
>NZ_JBAFWT010000038.1:0-40924 GCF_043195195.1 Roseixanthobacter psychrophilus | reverse complement strand
TCCGACTCTCAGGCCGCCACCGCCTCGCGACCCGCCATGGAATTCTCGCGCATTTCCGACGAGGACCGCCCCAGCCTGCCGGAGGTCCATGCGTCGATTGCGGTTCCGCACGCCGCATCATGGGGACGACGCCTCCTCGCCTTCCTGGGGCCGGGCTACATGGTCTCGGTCGGGTATATGGATCCCGGCAACTGGGCGACCGATCTCGCCGGCGGCGCCCAGTTCGGCTACACGCTGCTGTTCGTCATCATGCTCTCGAACCTGATGGCGATCCTGCTCCAGGCGCTCGCGGCCCGGCTCGGAATCGTCACGGATCGCGACCTGGCCCAGGCATGCCGCGCCTACTACCCGCGGCCGGTGAACTACGTGCTGTGGTTCGCCTGCGAACTGGCGATCATCGCATGCGACCTCGCCGAGGTGATCGGCACGGCCATCGCCCTTCAGCTCCTATTCGGCATCCCGCTGATCGGCGGCGCGCTCATCGCGGCGCTGGATGCGTTCCTGCTGCTGTTCCTGATGAACAAGGGCTTCCGCTTCCTGGAGGCGTTCGTCATCGCCCTGCTGGTCATCATCTTCGGATGCTTCGCCATCCAGATTGCGGCCGCGGCCCCGCCGGTCCATGCCATCCTGGAAGGACTTTTCATACCCTCGCCGGAAATCGTGACAAATCCCGAGATGCTGTATGTCGCCATCGGCATCATCGGGGCGACGGTCATGCCGCACAATCTCTACCTTCATTCCTCGATTGTGCAGACACGGGCCTATCAGCGCACCGAGCACGGCCGACGGGACGCCATCAAGTGGGCGACGGTGGACTCCACCATCGCCTTGATGCTGGCGCTGTTCGTCAACGGTGCGATCCTGATCGTCTCGGCGGTGGCGTTCCACGGCACCGGGCACCAAGACGTCGCGGAGATCGGACAGGCATTCGAGCTTCTGTCGCCGCTTCTCGGCCTCGGAATCGCGTCGGTCCTGTTCGCCGTGGCGCTGCTGGCCTCCGGTCTGAACTCGACGGTCACGGCGACGCTCGCCGGGCAAATCGTCATGGAGGGGTTCCTGCGCCTGCGGATACCCCATTGGGCCCGCCGCCTCCTCACGCGCGGCATCGCCATCATTCCCGTGATCATCGTCACGGCGATCTATGGTGAAAGGGGAACGGCCCAACTCCTGGTCTTCAGCCAGGTGGTGCTGTCCATGCAGCTTCCCTTCGCGGTGCTTCCGCTGGTTCAGTTCGTCTCCGATCGGCGAAAGATGCGTGACTTCGTCATCTCCAGGAAGGTCGCCATCCTCGCCTGGATCGTGGCGTCGCTCATCCTCGCCCTCAATTTCAAGCTCCTTTACGACATGGCCACCGGGGCTGGTTGATCTCATGGTGTCGGTTGCGTGCTTGCCAAACTCTGCGCTCGAAGGTGGGCGAGAAAATACCGGAAGCGAAACGCTGCGCCCTGATGTCTCGATCCGCAGGAGCAACCTGCCGGGCCGGAGGAGACGAAAGGGCGTGAGATGAGAGGGCTGACGTCTTGGCGCACAATTGGCGTGGCGCTGGGTTTTGCGGGTGGTGGACTGCCCATCGTGACGCTGCTTCCAGAGGAGGCACGGGCGCAGTCCGCGACTGCACCGCCCGCGGCAGGAGGAGTCATTGAGTTGCCTGCGGTTCAGGTGGTCGACACGTCTCCACTCCACGGTACCGGCATAGCTGCGGACAAGGTGCCTGACCCGGTGAACGCGGTCAGCGCACAGGATGTCCAGCGCCTCTTCACCTTCTCCGTCACGGACGGGCTATTTCAGTATATCCCGGGGGTGACGACATCGGACGTTCAGGGCAATCCTTTCTTCCAGGATTTCCGCTTCCGCGGTTTCGCTGCCACCCGCCTCGACCTTTATCGCACCCTCGTCCGAGCAGGCGGGGCGGGCCTGAGTGTCGCCACTCTTCAGGAGAAGCACGGGATCCCGGCATCCACGCTTTCCCATCACCTTCGCAGGTTGATTGACACAGGCCTCGTCACCCAGGAACGCTAGGCGACGCACGATCACGCCCACTGAGACCTGGCGCCGAGAATCCGGCATTCACGGCCGATGCGGGGAAGGGAAAGTTCAGGGAGACAATGCCTCGACGATGCGGCATTCGGCGACCGTGCCGCAATGGCATTGCTTGATCATGCCGTCGAGCTCACGACGCAGGGCACGCAGGTCGGCGATCTTCCTGTCAACTTCCGCCAAGTGCTTCCTGGCGATCGCGTCGACGGCTTCGCAAGGCCGCTCACGTTCGTCTGCAAGGTCGAGCAGCGCGCGGACCTGATCGAGCGAGAAGCCGAGGTCGCGCGACCTTCGGATGAAGCTCAGCCGATTCAGGTGTTCCGCCCCATAGGCGCGGTAGTTGCCCGACGTTCGCGCCGGCGCGCTCAGGAGCCCGATGCGTTCGTAGTACCTGATTGTCTCGACCTTGGTGTTCGTCAGCCGTCCCAGCTCGCCGATCGCCAGATACGCGTCCATCGTGCATTGACCCTGTAGTTGGTACAGGGTGCATATGGGAGGTCACGTTGGACTTGTCGAGGTGACGAGATGGTTGCCGCCAGTACCCTGAAGCTGAAGATCGAAGGCATGGACTGCGGTGCCTGCGCCGCGAAGATCGAAACAGCCATGCAGCGGCTGCCGGGTGTCGCGGACGTCGCTGTCAATTACAGCCAGGGGGCGCTTTCCCTCACCCTCGACGCAGACCGGACCTCTCGCGCTACGATCGAGGCCAAGATCCGAGCGCTCGGCTACACGCCGGTGGATGGACCTGCGGGTTCCGCGAACGACCGCGATGATGCAGGAGGGCAGAGCGCGTGGTGGTCGTCGCGCAAAGGCCACTTGGTCATCGGTACCGGTGCCATTCTCGCGCTCGCCTATGTCGTCTCGCATTTCGAACCGGCATGGTCGGACTGGGCCTACATTGCCGCGACCCTGATCGGGCTCGTGCCGATCGGCAGGCGAGCGATAACCGGCGCCATGTCGGGCACGCCGTTCAGCATCGAGACCTTGATGTCGATCGCCGCGATTGGCGCCGTTGCCATTGGTGAGGCGGGCGAGGCCGCCGTGGTGGTTTTCCTCTTCGCCGTGGGCGAACTTCTGGAGGGTGTCGCCGCCGGGCGGGCGCGCGCGGGCATCAAAGCGCTGATCGACCTCGTGCCGCGCACGGCACGCCGGGCGCGCGGCTTCGAGGTCGAGACGGTGCCGGTCGAGGCGTTGGGGCTCGGTGACATCGTGGTGGTGCGCTCCGGCGACCGCGTGCCCTCGGACGGCATCGTCGTCGAGGGGATGTCGGAGGTCAACGAGGCACCGGTGACCGGAGAATCCATCCCGGTCGCGAAGGAGGTCGGATCGACCGTCTATGCGGGCAGCATCAATGCCAATGGCGAACTTCGCGTCGAGATCACCCGGACGGCTTCCGACAACACGATCGCCCGCATCATTCACATGGTCGAGGAGGCGCAGGGTTCGAAGGCGCCGACCGCTCGTTTCATCGACAGCTTCAGCCGCTGGTACACGCCTGGCGCCATGGTGGTATCCGCGCTCGTGGTGTTGGTGCCCCCGCTGTTCCTCGGCGCCGAATGGTTCACTTGGATCTATCGCGGGCTGGCGGTGCTGCTGATCGCCTTTCCTTGTGCCCTCGTCATCTCGACCCCCGCCGCCATCGCCTCGGGCCTCGCGAGCGGGGCGAGGCGTGGCCTTCTGATCAAGGGTGGCGCCGCGCTGGAGACGCTTGGCAAAGTGAAGACGGTCGCTTTCGACAAAACCGGCACACTGACCGTGGGGCGGCCGCAGGTCACGGACCTGATCGCGATCGCGGGGATGGAGGCCGACGTGTTGGCGAAGGCCGCGGCCGTCGAACGCAGCACCAGCCACCCGCTCGGCCTGGCGATCGTCGCCGAGGCCGAGACGCGTGGCCTCGATATCCCGAGGGCCTTCGGCGCCGGCATTGCAACGCCGGGCAAGGCAGTGACCGGACGCCTCAAATCCGGCTTCGTCTCGGTCGGCTCACCCCGGCACGCCGCGGAACAGGGCGGTGTGCCGGAGGAGGTGCTGGCGCGGATCGAGACGCTTGAGGGAGAGGGCAAGACCGTCGTGGTGGTCAGCGAGGGCGCGCGGCTGATCGGTCTGATCGCCTTGCGCGACGAGCCGCGTGCGGATGCGGCGGAGGGTCTTGCTAGGCTACGGACGCTTGGCATCCGTTCGATCATGCTGACGGGTGACAACGCACGCGCCGCAGCCGCGATCGGCGGCGCGCTCGGTCTTGAGGCCAGGGCCGAGTTGCTGCCGGATGCTAAGCTCGATGCGATCGCGGCTTTCAAGAGCGAGGGCCCGATCGCCATGGTCGGGGACGGGATCAACGATGCGCCCGCGCTCGCCGCCTCTTCGGTTGGCATTGCCATGGGAGGCGGCACGGACGTCGCGCTCGAGACGGCTGACGCGGCGCTGCTGAGGAACCGTGTCACCGGCGTTGCGGAACTGGTCGCCCTGTCCCGGGCAACCCTGGGCAACATCTGGCAGAACATCGCGCTCGCCCTTGGTCTCAAGAGCGTCTTCCTGGTGACGACGCTCCTTGGGACGACGCCACTCTGGATGGCGATCCTCGCGGATACCGGCGCAACAGTGCTGGTCACCGGCAACGCGCTGCGGCTGCTGCGTTTCGGGCAGGCTGGCAATCCGGGGAAGGAAAGATAGGAATTTGACGCGATCAAACGCCCTGGCGCTCCCCTCCGCGGTTCAACGTGCCAAACGGCGTGTTGCAGGTGAGACATTCCCCGCGCTTTCGAACTTCGAGAAAGCTGCATCGATCATGGTCTTGTTCACCGTCCAAGATCTTGGTGCCGAGACCGCCCCGGGAACCCACTACGGCCATGGCGGTAAGCAGCCATGAATCGTATGCGCATGATCCGTATCGCCTTGTGGGGGCTCGTCGCCGTGGCCTGCATCGCGGTTGCCGGGGTGGCGAGCGGCGTCCTTCCGATTCAAAAATCACCGCCCGTGCAGACCGGTTCCGATATTCCCGACATTGGCGGCCCGTTCCGGCTCACGACGCACAAGGGAACGGTACTGACCGATGCCGACCTTCATGGACGGCCGTTCCTGGTGTTCTTTGGGTTCACCAATTGTCCGGATATCTGCCCAACGACGCTCTCCGAACTTACGATGCATTTCGAGAAGCTGGGCCGCGACGCCGACAAGCTCAGCACGGTGTTCATCACCGTGGATCCGGATCGCGACACTCAGGACCTGCTCTCCCAATACATGGAGGCCTTCGATCCACGTTTCGTCGCGTTGCGCGGAAGCGTGGCCGAAACCGAGGCGATCGCGAAGGCGTACAAGGCTTTCGTTCGCAAGGTTCCGTTGGAGAGCGGCGGCTACACAATGGATCACAATGCGATCGTCTACTTGATGGATCGTGACGGTCGATTCGTGAGCTCCCTCGACCCCCATGAGAGCGAAGACGTCCAGCTTGCGAAGCTCCGGCGCCTGATCGCCGGATGAACCACACACGCTATCCGCTGCCATGTGGGCAAAGCTTGGCAACATTCGACTCGATTCGACCTAGGCCTATTCCTCCAGAAGGCGACGGGTAGCTAGCTCGGGCCGGTCCGGTACGCTCTCGATTGAGCACAAATGCACTGGCCGCAGAGAACGGCTCAACAATGAGGACTGAATAATCGTGGCGTATCCGAGGTTGATTCGTCGAAGTGCATTGGCCGGTGGTGCTTTAACTGCTGCCCTCGCGGTCGATTTCGTCACGAAGTGGCTGATCGTCGACTTTATATTGGAGCCGCCACGCACGATCGAGATCGCGCCATTTTTCAATTTGACGCTCGGTTTTAACACGGGGGTCAGCTTCGGGATGTTCCGCGAGCTTTTCCTTGATCGCCCATTGTTGCTTGCCGGAATCAAGATGGTGATCGTCGCCGGACTTCTCGTGTGGGCCATGAATGCTGCAAGGCCTTCCGAGACGATTGGTCTCGGCCTGATTGCCGGCGGTGCAGCGGGCAATGTGTTGGACCGGATACGTCAAGGTGCCGTCACCGATTTCCTCGATTTCCATGTCGGCGGCTGGCACTGGCCGGCCTTCAACATGGCGGACACGATGATAACGATTGGCGTCGTCCTACTGATCGCAGGCCCCTTTTGGTCGGCGAGGGCGACGATTCCGGTCCAGAAGCGACCGAGCCGTGAGGGGAACTGACGTGGCCGTCATAGACGTGTCTTTGCTTGGGATAGCCACGGCTGTGTTAGCCGGTGCCATTTCCTTCCTGTCGCCCTGCGTACTGCCGCTGGTGCCGGGCTATTTGTCCTATGTCGCGGGAGGAGCAGACTGCGCTGCGAGTGACGGAAGGACACGTCAGCTCCATGTTCTAGGACCCGCGCTCCACTTCGTGCTCGGCTTTACCACCGTCTTTGTTTTGCTTGGGCTCAGTGCCATGGCCCTTGGCGGAATTCTGCAACGGTACCAAATGGAGGCGAACCTGATCGGTGGCGCGTTGGTCGTCGTCTTCGGTCTCGCTATGACAGGACTGCTACGTTTGCCCGTTGCACTGATCGCGGATCGGCGCTGGCGCGGGCCGAAGCAGATCAGAGGCACTTTCGGGGCCTATCTTCTCGGCATAGCCTTCGGCTTTGGCTGGACGCCCTGCATCGGCCCCGTGCTTGCCTCGATCCTCACCGTCACGGCAACCTCGGCGGGCAATGGAGCGGTGCTCCTTGGCGCCTACGGTCTCGGCCTCGGCATCCCGTTCCTGCTTGTAGCACTGTTCTTCGGCAGCGCGGCCGCAGTCCTGAAACGCATGCGGCGCGCCGGAACGGTCCTCAACATCAGCGCTGGGGTAGTGATGGTGGGCGTCGGCATTCTGATGATGACGGGTCGCCTGCAGGAGATCGCCATTTGGATGCTGACGACGTTCCCAGCACTCGGCAACATCGGTTGAGGTGCGCGACCGCATCCTACCATTCAGAACGGCGAATGACCTTGCCCGAACACTTGGTATTCCGAGTGAACCTGCAACGGTGGTCGCGGTCATCGTCGCAGGCTGCACGAAGAGAACCAACCGCGGCCAAGTCAACGGCGTCCGAGAAGAGGCGAAAGCCGACCGTTCGGGCAAGCGATCGCTCGCGTCCGCTGTGGTTGGCGCGGGCTCCGGTGCATTATCACCCGGGGATGGCCGTGAGCCGGCTGATCCACCCGACATCTTGCTCATGCCGAGCGCGCACATGACAATACAAGGCAGCACAGTGAGAAGAAGCGGCGCGATCCCGGCGACCACCAGCCAGTTCCACTTGAAGACGAGGCCCAGACCAAGCGCGGTCAAGCCAAGCATGAGCAGCCCCCGGCGACTGCCGGGAATGGAGCGGATCGCATTGGTTGCGGCGCATATGGCCAAATTCGGCACAGAGCCGCTCGCGGGTGTCATGGATAATTCTGCCATTGTTGCGACGCCGAATGATTGGCGACGGGGGATCGTTGAGGCCTCGCACCTTGGAGACGCCGAACTTCGAACGCCTCGCTGCCACAGGCCGACGCAAGGTGTTTGTGGGGCTGTCTCCAAGACCGACGGCTAATAGCGCGAGCGCGCCCGACCATCGCGCGATCGGGGAGGGTTACGGGTTCCCAAAATAGAGAGTGGGTAGTCCTTAACAGGTGGCCGCAGGCTCTCTGATGTGTCACTTGCAGACGTGTGACTTGCATGTCCACGGCTGGGACTTCGGTCCGCCTTGGTAGGTGCAGTTCCCCCAAGCACTGTCGTTCCGCCTGACAGGTGCAAGTCCCCCAGGCATCTTCGGTCCGCCTTGGTAGGTCCAGGCGGCAGATTGCTCGCCACTTCCGCATGGAGCCGCCTGGGCAAATGGGGTCGTTTCCTCGATCGTCCGAACTTCGGTGGAGGACGAGTGCTTGTTCGAAGTGGCGGCAGCATTTGCAATGCCGGGGACCGCCAGCAACGGCAGCAGCAACGTGGTTGCGAGAAGGCGTTTCATGATCATGGTCCTATTCCTTATCGGTCAAAGAGCGCTTTGCGTGCTCTGACCATGAGTTCGGAAGGACCGACAGATCGGACACAGTTTCACAGGAATGTGAGATGGCAGAACCAACGACGGAGAATGGCTTCGCGAGCCTGGACGTACCCTGATCGAGTCAGCAGAAACGCAGCCCGCGCCGCCGTGCGGTCTTGGCGCACCACCGTGCCCAGAAGCAGCTCACCAACGCAGGAGCCATGGCCCGAGCTTGGCACCGGCGAAGCTGCACAAGGCGATGGTCCCGCCGTACCAGAGGGCGATGAACGGCAGCGAGTCGTCTATGCAATGAAGCGCGTAGCCAGTCGCGCTCACGGCGCCGGCGATCAGGCCCACCAGGGCGCCTGTGCGCACAAGATCCGTCGGCGCCGTCCTACGCACCGCCCAGATGATCACAGCAAACGGTACGATGGCGATGGTGGGAATGGATAAGAGACATTCGAGCCATTGGTCTCCGGTGATCATCTTGTTCCAATGCGAACTCGGCGCCGATGAGAGACTGATGGCGGCGAGCAGCATGATCGCGATGAACGGCAACGCCATCAAGGCGATCGATGTCTTTCGTTCCCCGCCGGGACGGGAGAGCCTGATCAGGTAGACGGATGCCGGAACGAGGATTCCCATGGTGAAAGCGAGCTTCAAGAACAGGGATGTCAGGGCACCCGCTTCGTCCAAGTCCGCACGAATGCCAAAAGTGAACAGCATGGCGCCAAGCGCCACTATAGCTCCGACCACGACGGCTGAGCTGAGCGTCCGCACGAATTGCCGACGGTCTACCCGCTCGACATTCGCACCCAGCATGGAGATCAAATCATCCGTCTTCATGTTCTCTTCTCCCGCGCGATCACGGCGGCCAGGGCCCTCAACCCTCGTTGTATGTTGACCTTCACTGCCGATTCCGAAGTGCCGCACTGCGCCGCAGCCTCGGTCACACTCAAGCCGTCCAGCTTCACGCACTGGATTGCGCACCGCATGCGATCCGGGAGCTGCCTCAGAAGTCTGTGAAGATCATATGCGCTTTCCACTTCGACGTGATCGTCATGCGCCATGAGCTCCCCCACGTCGTCGATGGGCACTTCCTTGAGGGATGCGCGTGTTCGGCGCAAATGGTCGATGAGCTTATAGCGCGCGATTGCATAGACCCAGGGGGTGAATAGCTCGTCAGGATGATAAGTATGCCTCCGTGTGTGCACGGCCAGGAGCACCTCCTGTACCAAATCCTCCGCCTCGGATGCATCCCGAGCGATACGCGCCAACCTTGTTTTGTAATAGCCGCGCAAATACCCGCTGAGCCGATCGAGAAGCATTCGATGCGCGGCCGAGTCTCCGTCGAGACCAGCGGTCATCAGCCCCTTCAGCTCGGCCTCGCTCGCCGTCATGCGCGACGCTTGTCTCCGATCAGGCGTCACCTGACGGCCAGCTCCCATGGGAGTGGTCATTATAGGGCCTTCATTTGCCGCTGGGCGTGGCCCGCGGCGAGGGACCCTCGCCCAGTCATAATTCCTGAGCACCGCGATAGTACGCGAACGTGCGATTCCCTGCTTGCCCGAACAGAACCACCTCGTAGGTCTCCGGCGCCTTGCCGGGAGCCTCCATGCCGGGCGATCCAAGCGGCATCCCGGGAACAGCCAGACCTGTCGCCTTTGGGTGCTCGGCGAGGAGCTTCTTGATTGCGCCCGCCGGCACATGGCCCTCGATCACGTACCCGCCGATCTGTCCCGTGTGGCAAGCAGCCAGGGCGTTCGGCACGCCGAGCCGGACCTTGAGAGGAGCGAGATCCGCAAGATCCACCACCTCGACCGTAAAGCCGGAGCGCCTCAGATGCGTCACCCAACCGCCACAGCAACTGCAGGTCGGGTCACGGGTCACGACCATCCTGGGCAGCATCTCAGCCGCCCAAGTGACTCGCGACACGGTGAACATGGTGGCCACTTGCGCGGCACCAATTATCAGCTCCCGACGTGTGCAAAGTAGATTTGGTTTCATGATGTTCTCCAGGTTAGGCCGCCTCGACGAAGACCTCAGCAGCCTGGCTTGATCCACGCGCTGATCTCTTCCGGCACGGCGAAGATCACCGATGCACGATCGCCCATCATGCCGGCATCGAGGATGGCCGGCGCATTCCTTTCCGGTCCGTCGCCACCCGAATCCGTCTTGAAGCGGAGATTGCGTTCCCAGATTTCATGCGTCTGGCCATCGGCCGTGGTGACACGGTAGGTGTCGCGGCAATAGGTGATTGCCTGCACCCGCTGAGCAGGCTCAAGCCGGCGCAGATTGGGGACGGGGCCGCCTCCCATCATCCCACCCCTGGAAGCGGCGGGCGGCTCGGCTGCCGTGCGACCCGGAACCGTTGCATCCTTGAGGAAGGCGATGAGATCGGCGCGCACGCCGGCCTCCTTGATGCCCGGAAAGGTCATCCGATTTCCCGGAATCATATGTGCCGGATCGGCCAACCACGGATCGAGAGAGGCTTCATTCCAGACAACGTCGGCAGTCTTCAGCGCCGGCGAGTAGCGTTCGAAGCCTGCCAGGCTTCCAGCCTTGCGTCCCCATAGCCCGGCAAGGCTCGGCCCGGTCATGTTGCGGTCGGGCGCGAGCGAGTGGCACGCGGCACAGGCCCGGTAGGCTTGGCGGCCACGGGCGACATTACCTTCTGCCGCGAGAGCGGGTGAGACCAGGATGCAGACGATCGATACGGTGAATAGTGAACGCATGATCCGCCTCACCGGAACAAGAGGTATTTCACGAGGGCGGCAATCACCAGACCCAGGACGATGAGGCCGACGATGCCGAACAGGCCCATGCCCCACATCATCCCTCCATTCATCATGTCGGACATCATGTCGGACATCATGTTCTCCGCCCTTCATTCCGCAGCGCCGAGCGCGGGATCGCGCACCCGCGCAGCGGCCTCCACCTCCCTGGGCAACTGCCAGCCCTTCACGAGGGCGTAGATGGCCGGGATCACCACCAGGGTGAGCAGCGTGGAGGACACCATGCCGCCGATCATCGGCACGGCGATGCGCTGCATCACCTCCGAGCCGGTGCCGGTGCTCCACAGGATGGGCAATAGGCCCGCCATGATGGCGACAACCGTCATCATCTTCGGACGCACGCGCTCCACAGCGCCGAGCATGATGGCCTCATGGAGATCGGCACGGGTAAAGAGGCCTCCCTCTCGGGCCCGCTTCTCCCGAAGCTCTTCCAAGGCCTGGTCGAGATAGATTAACATGACGACGCCAGTCTCCGCGGCGACCCCGGCGAGGGCGATGAAGCCCACCGCCACCGCGACCGACATGTTGAAGCCGAGCCACCACATCAGCCAGACGCCGCCCACGAGGGAGAAGGGCAGCGAGAGCATGACGATCAGCGTCTCGGTCAGGCGCCGGAAATTGAGGTAGAGCAGCAGGAAGATGATGAGCAGCGTGACGGGGACGACGATCTGCATCCGCGCCTCGGCCCGTTGCAGATATTCGAACTGTCCGCTCCAGCCGAGGGATGTGCCTGGCGGCAGTGTCACCGACGCGGCCACCGCCTTCTGCGCGTCGGCCACGTAGCCACCGAGGTCGCGGCCCGCGATGTCCACGTAGATGTAGACGGCGAGTAGGCCGTTCTCTGTGCGGATCGAGGTGGCGCCGCGCGTGAGCTCCACCTTCGCCACCTCGCCGAGCGGAACGGATCCGCCGCCGGGAAGCGCAACCTGGACCTCGGTGGCGATGGCACGCGGGCTCGAGCGCAGGTCGCGCGGGTAGCGGATGTTGACCCCGTAGCGCTCGCGCCCCTCGACCGTCGTGGTGACGGTCTCTCCGCCCAGAGCGGTGGCGATCACGTCCTGCACGTCGCCGACAGCGAGGCCGTAGCGGCCGAGCGCCGAGCGGTCCGGGACGATGTCGAGGTAATAGCCGCCGATCACCCGCTCGGCATAGGCACTGGAGGTGCCCGGCACGGTCCTCAGCACGGCCTCGATCTGGCGTGCGATCTTCTCCATCTCGGCGAGGTCGGTGCCGAACACCTTCACCCCGACGGGCGTGCGGATGCCGGTGGAGAGCATATCGATGCGGGCGCGGATCGGCATGGTCCAGGCGTTCGAGACACCCGGGAACTGGAGTGCCTTGTCCATCTCCGCCTTCAGGCTGTCGAGGGTGACGCCGGGGCGCCACTGGTCCTTCGGCTTCAGGTTGATGATGGTCTCGAACATCTCGGTCGGCGCCGGGTCGGTGGCGGTCAGGGCGCGCCCCGCCTTGCCGTAGACGGTGTCCACCTCCGGGAACGTCTTGATGATGCGGTCCTGCATCTGGAGGAGTTCCCCCGCCTTGGTGACGGAGATTCCCGGCAGGGTGGTGGGCATGTAGAGCAGCGTGCCCTCGTCGAGACTCGGCATGAATTCGGAGCCGAGCTGGCGCGCGGGCCAGACGGTGACGGCCAGCGCCGCCAGCGCGAGCAGGATCGTCAGCGTCTTCGCCCGGAGCACGCCGCGGATGACGGGGCGATAGATCCAGATCAGGAAGCGGTTCACGGGATTGCGGTGCTCGGGGATGATCCGGCCACGGACGAAGATCACCATCAGGGCTGGCACCAGCGTAATCGACAGCAGGGCCGCCGCCGCCATGGCGAAGGTCTTGGTGAAGGCGAGCGGGCCGAACAGACGCCCCTCCTGCGATTCCAGGGTGAAGATGGGCAGGAAGGAGACGGTGATGACCAGCAGGCTGAAGAACAGCGCGGGCCCGACCTCGCTCGCCGCCTCCACCAGGATTTCGATGCGGGGCTTGCCCGGCGGGGCGCGCTCCAGGTGCTTGTGGGCGTTCTCTATCATGACGATGGCCGCGTCGATCATGGCGCCCACAGCGATGGCGATGCCGCCGAGGCTCATGATGTTCGACCCGATGCCCACCAGCTTCATGGCGGCAAAGGCCATGAGGATGCCGACCGGCAGCATGAGGATGGCGACGAGCGCGCTGCGCAGGTGCAGAAGGAAGACGATGCAGACCAGCGCGACGATGATGCTCTCCTCCACCAGCGTGCGCGTCAGGGTGTCGATCGCCGCGTTGATGAGGTTCGAGCGGTCGTAGACAGGTATGATCTCGGCACCATTCGGCAGGCTGCCGGCGATCTCGGCGAGACGGTGCTTCACGTTGTCGATCACGGTGAGGGCGTTGGCGCCGAAGCGCTGCAAGACGATGCCGCTCGCCACCTCGCCTTCGCCGTTGAGCTCGGCGATGCCGCGCCGCTCGTCGGGGCCGATCTCCACCCGCGCCACATCCCTGAGGCGCAGCGGAACGCCGCCCTCCGACTTCAGGACGATGTCCTCGATGTCCGCCGTCGTCTTGATGTAGCCGCGGCCGCGCACCATGAACTCGAACTCGGAAAGCTCCAGCGTGCGCCCGCCCACGTCCCGGTTGCTGGCGCGCACGGCATCGCGCACGACCGCCAGCGAGATGCCCTGCGCGCGCAGCCGCAGCGGGTCAACGACGATGTTGTACTGCTTGACGAAGCCGCCGACGCTCGCCACCTCCGCGACGCCCTCGGCCTTGGAGGCGGCGAACCGGATCACCCAGTCCTGGAGCGAGCGGAGCTCTGCCAGGGTCATATCCTTGGCAATCACTGCATACTGATAGACCCAGCCCACGCCCGTTGCGTCCGGGCCGAGGCTCGGGGTGATGCCGGAGGGTAGGCGCTGGGCTGCCGTGTTGAGATATTCGAGCACGCGGCTGCGCGCCCAATAGGGATCGGTGCCGTCCTCGAAGATGACGTAGACGAAGGACACGCCGAAGAAGGAGAAGCCGCGCACCACCTTCGATTTGGGCACGGTGAGCATGGCCGTGGTGAGGGGATAGGTGACCTGGTCCTCCACCACCTGGGGCGCCTGGCCGGGGTAGTCGGTGTAGACGATCACCTGGACGTCGGAGAGGTCGGGGATGGCGTCGAGCGGCAGGGTCCTAACCGCGTAGATGCCAGCCGCAACGGCGAAGACGGTGCCGACGAGGATCAGGACCAGATTGCGGGCGGACCAGGCGATGAGTCGGGCGATCATGGCGTCTCCTCCACCTTTGCCATGCCGCGGAGCGCGGCCTTCAGGTTGCTTTCGGCATCGATCAGGAAATTCGCGGAGACGACCACCCGGTCACCTGACGCGATCCCGGTGCGGATCTCGGTGTAGCCGTCGCCCTGAAGCCCGGTCGTCACGTCGCGCGGCTCGAAACGGCCATCGCCTTTGTCCAAGATCACCACCTGGCGCGTGCCGGTGTCGATCACCGCGCTGTCGGGGACAGCCACCACTAGGCTGCCGCTGCCCGCCGCGATCTCGACGTCGGCATACATGTCCGGGCGCAGCACGCCGTCCGGATTGGGGATCTCGATCCGAACCTTGGTGGTCCGCGTTTCCTTCGCCACCTGGGGATAGATGAGGGCCACGCGCCCCTCGAACGTCCGGCCCGGCAGGCTGCGGATGCGGACGGTTGCGGATTGGCCGGGTGCGATGCTGGCGAGGTCGTATTCGGGCACGTCGGCCAGCACCCAGACCGTGGAGAGGTCGGCGATGCGGAACAGGACCTCTCCCGCCGACATCCTCATTCCTTCGGTAGCGTTGCGCTCCAGCACCACCCCATCGCGCGGCGCGGGCCAGCGGAACGCCGGCGGCACCTTTCGCGTCCGCTCGATCTCCGCGATCACCTCCTCCGGGACGCCGAGGTTCGCAAGGCGGCGGTGGGAACCTTCATAGCCAGGGGTGATCAGGAGCTGGACGGCGGCGGTGGCGATATCGGCGGAGCGCAGCTCCAGCAGGGGCTGGCCCTTGCGGACCTTGTCGCCCGTGGTGACCTTCTCCACGATGCCGACGAAGGAATCCGCTGGAACCGCCACGACCGAGACGCTGCGCTCGTCCGGCTGCACGGTTCCGGGCACGCGCACCCGGCGCAGGATCGCGCGCTCGGATGCCGTCTCCGACCGCACGCCCGTCCGCTGCAACTTGCCCAGCGCGATCTTTACGATCGATCCGTCTTCGTCCTCGCCCTCATGGACCGGGATGTAGTCCATCCCCATGGAATCCTTCTTGGGCACGAGCGAGGTATCCGGCAGGCCCATGGGATTGCGGTAGTAGAGGATCTTCTTCGGCGTGGCGTCGGCCGCCGATAGCGCCGGGACGGGTGGACGGTCCTCGAAGCTCACGTCCTCGCTCGCCCGGACGGGCAGGAAGTCCCGCCCGTCGTCGGTCTTGCGGGGATCGAGCGAATAGGCCGGGCGGCCGTCGGGGTCCCGGTAATAGATGATGGGACCCGAAGCGACTGTGAGCGTTTGCCCCGCTGCATTCATCGAAGCGGGCGGGGGGATGGAGGAACCGGGGAGCACGACGCCGTGCTGCCCGACCCAATAGCCTCCGGCCCCCGCCGCCACGATGGCGACGAGGGTGAGGCCCGCAAGGGCGGTCCGTGTCACGGCACGGCCTTCAGGACCAGCTTGTCCTCGACCGTCCCGGTCTCGCCCTGGACTTTTGCGCCGAGCGACAGCCGCCAGCCGCCTTCCATGGAAAGCTTGGTCTTGAAGCGGTAGACGCCCGGCTCGGTGGAGGACACCTGCTCGATGGGCGAGGCCATCATCTCCATGCCGTCGGGCGCCATGTCGATGCGCTTGGCGAAGATGACGGCATCAGGCACCGCCTTGCCCGACTTCTTGTCGATGAGCCGGACGGCGACGATCGCGCCATCGCCGACCTTCACCTCGGTCTGGACGAGCTGGAACTGGTAGTCCTGGGGGTCCGCCCACGCCGAGGACGTGGTGACGGATACGGCAAGGGCCGCGAGCCCCGAAAAGAGGGGCCGCTTCATGCGGAAGGAAGTCATTTTCCGGTTTCCTGAATCATCGTGAGGACGCGCAGGAGCGGCAGCTGGGTGCCGCATAGCTGCGCATTCGTGCCGCGCGGCTTAAGCCACGCGCGCTCTCCGGCTCCCGGCGGGAGCCGACGATGGTGTCAGGTTCGCGGAGGCCTTGGCGGGGGTTCGGCGGCCAGGCCCGATGGAAGAGCCTCATCCCGCAGTCCGATGATGTCCGTCAGGCGAAGCGCCAACCTATCCGTGGCCGATGCCGACGGCCCCGGCTGGAAGCACTTGGCGAGGCAGGACATCATCAGTGGGCAGAGCTTCTGGCAGTCGGGCAGCACCGGCTTCTCGTCCGGGCAGCACGGCATGTCGCCCGCCATGGCCTCGTCGGTCATCGACATCGACATCGCCGCAGGCGACGGCTCCATCGGACCGACCGCCGCGGATGCGGCGAACGGCCCGGCAGTGAGCCCCACGATCACCAGGATCGCAAGCAGACGACGGAGAAGGGACCCGGACATGGCCGGAAGGTCTCACAGGCGGCAGGCAAATGGAAGTGAGGCGCTCCATCACATCCTTGCGTGGACCAAATCCGATCTCCGCGGAGGACGTGGTCCCTGGAATTCCGCGTCACCGCGTCCGGCCGGGAAAGAGCGGTAATCTGCACTCCCGAACGAGCCCGTTGATCCCGATCAAGGTGGTGCGTTTCGAGCTGCACCAGAATGATGTAGTATTCACTTTGGGTGAGCTAGGCACATGATCCGCTTCAGGCAAGCGATCGGGCACGTAAGGTTGCTGTCGGCCGTGCTGGTCGCGGCGGCGATGCTGCTCGCCCCGCTGGCCCAGGCGATGCCGGTACAATGCCACGATCACGCCGAGGATGCCCAGCACGCCACGATCGCGGACGGCCACGGCGCTGCGGTCGCCGATCACCATGACGAGCACGACGGTACGGCGCAGATGACCGACCATGGTGCATGCTGCGAGTTGGCCTCCAGCATCTGGGGCATTGCCATCGGAAGCACGGATACGGCGATCCAGCACTTGAAGTCTCTTGGCCATCATCCCCTGCCGTCTGACCGCGTTTTCCCCGGCCTCGCCGTCCCGCCCGGTCTCCACCCCCCTCGTTTCCCGATCTGAAGCTGCCTCTTCCATAGCTGTCGGGACTGCCCTCGGGCGTCCCTTGGATTGATGTCGGCCGCACGCCGACAGGAAACGAGCATATCAGAATGAAACGTCGTGATTTTCTCGGCCGTCTCGCGGTCGGGGCTGCCGCGCTTGGCGCGAGCCGGGCGTTCCCGGCCCTCGGCGCCGGCCAGACCCAAACCATACCCGTTCCGGGCGCCGATACCCTTGCGCTCCGTGCCGTCACCCGCACCATCGAGGTCAACGGAAAGGCCGCCCGCGTCTTCGGCCTCACGGCCGGAGCGAACAGCGGCCTCACGGTCGATGCGGAACGGACCCTGGACCTGTCGCTCTCCAACGAGATTGGCAGCCCGACCCTCATCCACTGGCATGGCCTCACCCCTCCCTGGGATCAGGACGGGGTGCCGGACAATCCGGCCTCTCTCCTGGCCGCAGGCGCCGCGCGCCGCTACGCCCTGCTCACCGGGCGCGGCGGCACGCAGTGGATGCATGCTCACACGCTCCAGGAACAGAACCTCCTGGCGGCGCCGCTGATCGTCCGCACAGAGGCCGACCGAAGCCGGGACGAGCAGGAGGTCGTGATCCTTCTCCACGACTTCTCCTTCACGCCAGCCGAGGAGATCCTGACGCGCCTGCAGCGGAGCACGTCCTCCGCCCATGGCGCGATGTCCATGCCCGGCATGGGCGGAGGCATAACCCATGCGGGGATGGGCTCCGGCATGGCCGGAATGATGCCTGGCGGAGGCCTGGCGGCCGCCGCCATGGACCTCAACGACATCGAGTACGACGCCTATCTCGCCAATGACCGAACCCTGGACGACCCCGAGGTGGTCCGTATCGAACGCGGCGGGCGGGTGCGGCTGCGCATCATCAATGGCGCCACCGCCACCGCCTTCACCATCCAGACCGGGGCGCTGACGGGCGACCTCGTCGCGGTGGACGGGCAGGAGGTGCAGCCGGTGACAGGCAATGCCTTCCCGATCGCCATGGGCCAGCGGCTCGACATCCGCCTCCAGGTTCCGGCGGGAAGCGCCCACCCGATCCTGGCCTTGCGGGAAGGCGCCCTCGAACGCACGGGCCTCATCCTCGCCGCTCCGGGCGCCGTGATCGCCAAGGTCCCCATCAAGGGCGGGACCAACGGACCCGTCCTCGATCTCGCCCTCGAGGGACGTCTGCGACCGCTTGCGCCGCTTCCGAGCCCGGCGGCCGACCGGCGCGTTGCCCTCACCCTCGCCGGGACGATGGAAGGGTATCGCTGGAGCATCGACGGGGCCGACGGGCTCCGCGTCCGTCGGGGCGAGCGCATCGAGGTCACGCTCGCCAACGCCACCATGATGGCCCATCCGATGCACCTGCACGGGCATCACTTCCAGGTGGTCGGCATCGGCGGCAAGGCGGTTGGCGGCGCGGTGCGGGACACCGTCCTGGTGCCGCCGATGACATCCGTGACGATCGCCTTCGACGCGGACAATGAGGGCCATTGGCCCCTTCACTGCCATCACCTCTACCACATGGCGGCGGGCATGATGGCTTTCGTCGACTACGCGTCGTGACGGCGGGAGGACACCATGACCATCCAAACCTCCCCCCGTTCGGACGTCGTTCCCTACCCGATGCCGCCGACTGCGGCCGGTGATGCCGGACGGCCGGACAACCCGGCGGTTTCCGATCCCGGTACCGTCTTCCGCGACCTCTTCGCCTATGCCGCCGATGCGGGTGAGAGATCGGTCCTGTTCTGGGACACGCTGCGGCAGCGGGCGGACAACATGCTGGCGCACGAGCGGGCAGGCAAGCCGCCGCTTCTCGACTTCGACCACGAGGTCCTGGCAGATGCACGGCGGTTCGAGCGGCCCGTCAACTACCTGCTCCTTCGGGTGACCCACGCCGGGGACGATTGCCTGGACGACTGCCTCGACCCGTCCAAGCCCCCTGTGGTGATCCTCGATCCCCGTGCCGGGCACGGCCCCGGCATCGGCGGCTTCAAGCGGGAGTCGGAAGTCGGCGTCGCCTTGCACCAGGGCCATCCGGTCTATTTCGTCGCCTTCACGCCGGAGCCCATGCCCGGGCAGACGCTTGCCGACGTGCTCCATGCGCTGCGGCGGTTCGTGGAAGAGGTGGCGAAGCGCCATCCCGGCAGCGCACCGATCCTCTACGGCAACTGCCAGGCCGGATGGGCGGTGACGCTCCTCGCCGCCGACTGCGCCGGGCTGACCGGCCCCACGATCCTCAACGGCACCCCTCTGTCCTATTGGGCAGGCGAGCCCGGCGTGAACCCGATGCGGATCGCGGCCGGGTTCGAGGGTGGCACCTGGCTTACGCATCTGCTCGCCGATCTCGGCGACGGCCGGTTCGACGGCGCCTGGCTGGTTCAGAACTTCGAGGGCCTCAAGCCGGAGTCCGTCTGGGAGAAGCACGCGAACCTCTACGTCGCGGTGGACACGGAGCGCCAGCGGTTCCTGGATTTCGAGCGATGGTGGAACGGGTTCTTCTTCCTCTCGCGGGAGGAGATCCTCGCCATCGTCGAGAACCTGTTCGTGGGCGACCGGCTGGAGCAGGGACGGCTTCGGATCTGCGATGGGTGCCACGCCGACCTCCGGCGCATCCGCAACCCCGTCGTGATCTTCGCCTCCTACGGCGACAACATCACGCCGCCACATCAGGCCCTTGGCTGGATACCCGCCGTCTACGCCGATACGCCGGACTTGAAGGCGGCGGGCCAGCGCATCGTCTACCTCGTCAACTCTCACGTCGGGCACCTTGGCATCTTCGTCTCCGCCAAGGTCGCCCGTCTCGAGCACCGGGCGATCCTCCAAAGCCTTCCCCGGATCGAGGCCCTGCCTCCCGGTCTCTACGAGATGCGGATCGACAATCCGACGGGCGATCCGGACTGCTCGGCCGATGCCTTCGAGGTGCGCTTCGAGGAGCGGCAGGTCTCCGACATCCGCTTCGCGCGGGCGGACGATGCCTTCCAGCGCGTGCGCCAGCTTTCCGAAGTCAACGAGAAATTCTACCGCACGTTCGCCAGCCCATGGGTCCGTGCGTTCACGACGCCATGGTCCGCCGCGGCCCTCGAATGGCTGCACCCGATGCGCGCCAGCCGGTATCTCCTGTCCGAGGGCTTTCTGCCCTGGATGCGCGGCATCCATCTTCTGGCGGACGGGATCGCCGCTCACCGTCATCCGGCGGCACCGGACAATCCCTTCAGGGTCCGCGAGGCTGGCTTCATCGCCGATGCCGCCGAAGCCATCGCATCCGCTCGAAGGCTGCGCGATTCCGCCTTCGAGCGGATCTTCGACACCACCTACGGACGATCGGCCCTGTTCCCGAGTTTGAACACGGTCCACCCGTCTCCGGCACCCCCTGAAGCGGGAACCGTAGCGAGCGCCTCCCCCGCGCCGGAAATGACGGAAGCCTTCAGCGAAGAACGAGCGGCTTCGGCCGCGCAATGACAGGAGCAAGCACACCATGACCACGTTCCGCAATCTGATGACGGCCGGTGCCCTGGGCGCGGCCCTGATCGCGTCGATGTCCGTCCACGCCGAAGATGCGCACCATCCGGCAGCCGCGCCATTGCCCGCGCCCCAATCCGCCGCCCCGATGCCGCTGCCTTCGGCTGCGCCCCCCGCCCAGGATCCGCAGCAAGGCGGAATGGGAAGCGGGATGATGGGCATGATGGGTGGCACGGGCATGATGGGCCAGATGATGGCACCGGCCCGCATCGAGGGGCGGATCGCCTTCCTCCGGGCCGAGCTCGGCATCACCGCCGCGCAGCAGCCGCTGTGGTATGCGTTCGCCGAGGCGCTCCGTTCCAATGCCCGGGGCATGACAGGAATGATGTCCGCCATGCAGGAGCAGATGATGTCCGGGCAAGGCGCCACGGCCGCGACCCTCCCGAAACGGATCGAGGCGCACGAACGCATGCTCGCCGCGCGCCTCGAAGCCCTGCGCAAGGTGAGGACGGCGCTCGACCCGCTCTACTCCTCCCTCGACGACGCCCAGAAGCGCACCGCCGACCAGCTCCTCATGCCCATGCCGATGGGCCTGATGTGAACCCGGCGGCGCCCGCGGAGCGGCTTCCCGCCGCGGGCGCCGGCCCGACCCATCTTGGAGAATCCGACCATGTCCATGCACCATGACGCAGATCATCTCGCCGCCGCCAACGACGACCGGGGTCGGCCAGCCGATCGCCCGTCGGGCGGCTTCTGGCGATCCAGGGGAGGCCTCGTCGCCATCGGCTTCCTCCTCATCGCGGCGTTCCTGCTGTTTTCCGAGCACCGCGCCCATGTCCTGGGCTACCTGCCGTTCCTGCTGCTCCTCGCATGTCCCCTGATGCACCTGTTCATGCATCACGGTCACGGCGGCCGGCACGACCACGGCGCAGGAGCCCCTCCGAGCCGTCCAGAGGGAGGCCCGCGATGAACGGATCTCCCGCCTATGGCCTCTGGGGCCTGGTGATCATCAACTCCGCGGTATTCATCCTGTTCGCCGCAAGCTTCGTCCGGCTGCGCACCTCCTTGGACTGGCGGTCGCTCGGCGCCTTCTCCGCCTTCGTCGTCGCGCTGTTCACCGAGATGTACGGCTTCCCCCTGACGATCTACCTGCTGTCGGGATGGCTCGGGCGGCAGTTCCCCGGGGTGGACTTCCTCTCGCACGATGCGGGACACCTGCTCGAGACGATGTTCGGGTGGCGCGTGAACCCGCACTTCGGCCCGTTCCACATCCTCAGCGACGTCCTGATCTTCGCCGGGTTCTGGCTGCTCGCCACGAGCTGGCACGTGCTCCATGCGGCCCAGCGGGAACATCGGCTGGCGACCACAGGCGCGTACGCCCATGTCCGCCATCCGCAGTACGTGGCCTTCGTCGTCATCATGTTCGGCTTCCTCATGCAGTGGCCGACCCTCGTGACCCTCGCCATGTTCCCGATCCTGGTGTGGGTCTACGTCCGCCTCGCCCGGCGGGAGGAGAACGCCTCCAGGGCCGAATTCGGCCCCGCATGGGACGCCTACGCGCGCGCCGTGCCGGCGTTCATCCCTCGGATCGGCATCGCATCCGGCCCGAAGCCCCACCATCCCGGAGCTCCCTCCCATGACTGAACCGCACGCCCATTCGGGCCATGCCCACCACCACGACCATGGCACGCATTCCCACGCAGGCACGGACGGGTCGCATGCCTCTCTCGTGAAGGATCCGGTCTGCGGTATGGAGGTGGATCCGGCGACCGCCACCCACCGCGCTACTCACCACGGGACGACCCATTACTTCTGCTCGGCGGGCTGCCAGGCGAAGTTCGAGGCGAACCCTTCGGCCTACGTCGCCGAGGGGCCCGCTCCCAAGGCGGACGGGAACAAGCCCGAGGGTGTGATCTACACCTGTCCCATGCATCCGCAGATCCGGCAGATCGGTCCCGGCAACTGCCCGATCTGCGGCATGGCGCTGGAGCCCGAGGTGGCGACACAGGAGACCGGTCCGAGCGCCGAACTCGTGGACATGACGAGACGGTTCTGGATCGGCCTCGTCCTCACCGTGCCGGTCCTCGCGCTGGAGATGGGCGGGCACCTCACCAACCTCCACATGCTGCTCGGCGCCAAGGCCGCTAACTGGATCCAGCTTGTGCTGGCGACCCCGGTGGTGCTGTGGGCAGGCTGGCCGTTCTTCGTTCGGGCTGGGCGCTCCCTCGTAACGCGCCATCTCAACATGTTCACGCTGATCGCCATGGGAACGGGGGTGGCCTGGATCTACAGCGTGGTGGCGACCGCCGTGCCTCAGGCCTTCCCGGATACGTTCCGCGCCGCCGACGGATCCGTCGCCATCTACTTCGAGGCGGCCGCCGTCATCACCGTCCTGGTGCTGCTCGGCCAGGTCCTGGAGCTGCGTGCCCGAGAGCAGACGGGCGGCGCCATCCGCGCCCTGCTCGACCTCGCTCCCAAGACCGCTCGCCGCGTGCGGGACGACGGCTCCGACGAGGACGTCTCGCTGGACGTGGTCGCCGTCGGCGACCGCCTCCGGGTTCGTCCCGGGGAGAAGGTCCCCGTGGACGGGGACCTGGTCGAGGGCCGCAGCTCCGTGGACGAGTCCATGATCACCGGCGAATCCATGCCGGTCACCAAGGAGGCCGGGGCAAAGCTCATCGGCGGCACGCTCAACCAGACCGGCGGTTTCGTCATGCGGGCAGGCCGCGTCGGGCGGGACACGATGCTGGCCCAGATCGTCCACATGGTGGCGGAGGCCCAGCGTTCCCGCGCGCCGATCCAGAGGCTCGCCGACGAGGTGTCCGGCTGGTTCGTGCCGGTGGTGATCGCCATCGCCATCCTCGCCTTCGCCGCGTGGGGCATCTGGGGACCCGTGCCGCGCTTCGCCCATGGGCTGATCGCCGCCGTTGCGGTCCTGATCATCGCCTGTCCCTGCGCCCTCGGTCTCGCGACGCCCATGTCCATCATGGTCGGCGTCGGCCGGGGCGCCGGTCTCGGCGTCCTCATCAAGAATGCCGAGGCTCTGGAACGCTTCGAGAGGATCGACACGCTGGTGGTCGACAAGACCGGAACCCTCACCGAGGGCAAGCCCAAGGTCACGGCCCTGAAGGCTGCAGAAGGGATGGACGAGGCGGAGTTGCTGCGCCTCGCTGCGACGTTGGAACGAGCGAGCGAGCATCCCCTGGCCGCCGCCATCGTCGCCGCCGCGCTGGAACGCAATCTCGCGCTCGGCACCGCCGAGGACTTCGACAGCCCCGTCGGCAAGGGCGTGACGGGCAAGGTCGACGGGCGCAGGCTGGTCATCGGCAGCCACCGCATCATGTCCGAGGAGGGCGTCGACCTCTCTTCCCTCACAGGGGAGGCCGAGGCGCTGCGCGGCGAAGGCGCGACCGTGATCTTCGTCTCGGTCGACGGGCGCCTCGGCGGTCTCGTCGCCATCGCCGACCCCATCAAGGCGACGACGCCAGCCGCCGTCGCGGCGCTCCGCGGCGCGGGCATCCGCGTCGTCATGCTGACCGGCGACAACAGGACGACCGCGCAGGCGGTCGCCCGCAGGCTTGGCATCGAGGAGGTCGAGGCCGAGATCCTTCCCGAAGACAAGGCGAAGGTGGTCGCGAGGTTGCGGAAGGAGGGCAGGATCGTCGCCATGGCGGGCGACGGCGTGAACGATGCCCCGGCGTTGGCCGCCGCCGACGTGGGCATCGCCATGGGCACGGGCACGGATGTGGCGATCGAGAGCGCGGGCGTGACGCTCCTGAAGGGTGACCTCCAGGGGATCGTGCGCGCGCGTCAGCTCAGCCGCGCCACCATGGGCAACATCCGCCAGAACCTATTCTTCGCCTTCATCTACAATGCGGCCGGAGTGCCGATCGCAGCCGGAGTGCTCTATCCCGCCTTCGGCTTGCTGCTCTCGCCCATCATCGCAGCCCTCGCCATGGCGCTCTCCTCGGTCAGCGTCATCGCCAACGCCCTGAGATTGCGGACGACATCGCTGGAATGAGACGTGAAAGATCGTCGAGGCGGTGCGACCCATCATGGGCCACGCCGGGGTTTCGGCGTGCCTTGCACGCCTAAGGCTCGGCCGATCTCCGTTGCCCTTGATCTGGGCACCTTGGCGACGTCGGCGAACTCGGGCCAGCGATCGATGGCCTCACGAACCTCGTCGATGATGCTTCGAGCCACGGACTCTTCGATAGACATCGTCTCCGCAACACGAAGAATGTCGCGCTCGCGCGGATTCCGACCCTCGCCCGCGATGTCCAGGTTGTGCTCACCTCCCGCACCTGGTGAAAAGGTGAGGTCATAGGCTGGTGTCAGGGTCCAGGAACCTTGTTCATCCATCCGGAATGCGTGGTTCTTGGCGTGATCGTCCCTATTCCTCGCGAACACGTTGAAGGTCATGCGCCTGAACATCTCCGAGACCTCTCGTTGATCCCGCGTCAGGACCAGGACGATCTTGTGCAGCGTGATGTAGTCCAGGCTCGGCGAGCGGTGGTCGGCGTTGACCAGCGCGCTCGCCGTCTGGACGTGGACACGTCCTAGGGGGGTCCTGTCGAACCGCCGAGCGGCGAAGTAGCGCCCACCGGAGAGCGTTTCGATGAGTCGGGTCTCCGGCATGGAAATTCCCGCGGCATCCGCCATCACGGCATAGGCGTACTCCTCGGTCCCGATTTCATTGCCATCCTCGGCTCCGCGAAACTTCACGATCCATCGGGTGTAGGCCGGAGGCATTTCCTCGCCGTAATCCGGTCGGATGGAATCATCCGGACCGATGCCGACGTTTATCTTCGGCCTCGCTCCGCCCGATCCGCCCTGGGCGCCCCGTAGCACATCGATCTCCGATGTGCTGACATCGGCCATCACGAGTTCCGATTGCTCCGCGAACCAGTCGAGGTCATGGGAACCGCGGTCTTTCTCGTCTCCATCGAACTCGGGCGCATAGCATAACGCCCCCATGCCACCGGAACCTACAAAGGCCAGACGGTCGAGCGGGGTCAATGCAGTGAAATCCAGGCTTCTCCTGGCGAGCGACCTATCGAGCAGCTTGCGCCCCCAGCCATCGGGCAGACTGTCGTTGAAAACCCCATGGAGGCCTTGGAAGGGTTCGCGTGGCGCGGCATGTACCTCCGGCTTGACCGGCAAGTTGAATGGAGAGATTGGCAAGGGATCTACGATGAAGTCGGGATCGTACTCGAAAAATGCCCTGCGTTGTGCCGTGCCCCACGCAAGCCTTCCGACGGGGCGAGGGGTGTCTCCCACCTCAAGTGTGACCTTCAGTGTGGAGACCGTAGTGAATTGAGTCGACTTCACGTCCGACGCCCCCTCGCTCGTTTCGGCTTCTCGATCACATCCTCGATGGTGATTGGTTCGCGGGCAGGGAACAATCCCGCAAAGCCGGTTTCGGAATCGAGCGCGAATGCGATCTTGATCAAGCTGGCAAGGGAAATGACTCCGCTTCTCTCGAATAGCTTTAGGGTGCCGAGGCTCACCCCGCTCCGTTCCGCCAATCCGACCTGAGTCAGGTTCATCTCGAGCCGCTTGTCTCGGGCTCGGCGCGCGACGCCCCTCAGCACACCGCCAGGCGACTCGAGCTTTAGGGATGACATGATATCCATTGTCTTCCTCCGGCGGAATTAAGGGATAATATATTATCTATTAAATGATATAGATCAAGCTTTGGATGTCACGAATCTTGGTCGGAGGTGCCGGCAACCATCCCGAGTCCGGCAGGTCATAGCCGCAGGGAAGCACGCCATCGTTAGCGCAGATGGGCCGGGCAGCTTGACCCGGCCAGTGACCATGTCGAGACAATAGCCGCCCATCACCCGCACGGGACAGCAGTTTGGTAGCAAGTTGATTGTCGCGGGCCTCACCGGGGTTCAGTGTCAGCCGTCTCGGAAGGCCGTTGCTGCCTCGGTCGCCTTCTCTGGGCGATGCGCTCAAGGGACTGCGCTATCCTTGCAAACAAGCTACTGAAATCAGGAAGGTCAATCATCGCCAGCAGCAAGGCGGCGACCCAAAGAATATTTTGGTGGGTGAACATCGCAAGGAGGCATAAGACCGCGACAATCTCGTACTGAAATTTTTGTCCTTTGTGAGCGATATGCTCTGGCAAATGGTGCAAGCGCAGCACCAGTAGGCCCAAAATAAACGTGAAGAGCACCAGGAATATGCCCATCACTATCATCAGGATGTCGGGCTGGCCGGGCGCGGAAACGAACCATGGCACGTGCGCAGGGGAAATTGGCTGCTTTGGCTCGATCATGATGTCGCTGTCCGTATCGTCAGCCTCGCTTTCCATCGCGCGGGGCGCAAGGCAGATCGCCCTTCCTCCGGGAGGATTACTTAGGTGGTCTCTCCAGCAGGAGTTGATCTAAGTCTATATTCCAATGCCGCACTGCCAGTCCGGTCGAATACGTCGAAGCGAATATCCGTGCGAGTACCCCAGCCGCCGCACGAACGCCGCGTTGAAGCTTGTCGAGCTTTGGCACGCATTTCGTGCGGACCTCCGTCTGTCGTCGATCCGCACTATGGCTCTGCATGGTGGGTCCGATGGAACATGGCCGATGGATCGATCAAGTCGCGCTACGGATTGATGGTCGGCCTCCGCCCTGTAGCGCCCGCGGGACTGACGTCGGTCGCACCGTGCGGCGCGGCCACATCACTGCATAGCCGACGCACTGGTATGGCCGAACGCTGAACATCGCGGAATTCGTGACGCGCCTTCTCCTTCTGCGAGAGCCGCGACGAATACGGATCGGACAACGCTGGCGCGGTCGAAAGCGCGACCAGCGTCGTTGCCAGGATGATCTGCCTGATTGCCATGAGGGGGTCTCCTTCCGCCGTTGCGTCCGCGGATCAGGAACGCGGCATAGTCCGTGTCCCGTCCGCTGGATCGATCTTGGTTGCCCGCGGGGCGGTCTCCCGCCCCGCGGGTGTTCGAATCACTTCGCCTTCTGGATCTTGGTGACGGTGAGCCGTCCGTTGACCCGGTCGGCCTCGAACGTGACCTTGTCGCCCGCCTTCACGGCCTTGAGCATCGCCGGATCGCCGGCGGCGAACACCATGGTCATGGCGTCCATGTCCAGGTTCGGGATGGCGGCGTGCTTCAGGGTGATCTTGCCTTGCGCCTCGTCGACCTTGGTCACCTCACCGCTCACGGGAGCAGCCTGGGCGAACGCCGCGGCGGTCGTGAGCAGGAATGCTGCGGACAGCAACAGCTTGCGCATGATGGGTCTCCTTGGTTGGATCACTTGACGATGATGGTGCCGAACATCCCGGCTTCTCGGTGGCCCGGGATGAGGCAGGAGAAATCGAAGGTTCCCGCTTTCGTGAATTTCCAGACGATCTCGCCCGTCTTCTTCGGCATCAGGCGCTTGGCGTTGGGATCGTCGTGCTCCATGTCGGGGTTCTTGCGCATCTCCTCGGCGTGCTTGAGGTTGTCCTGAAGCGTCGCGAGGACGATCTCGTGATCGAGATCGCCGTTGTTGCGAAGCACGAACCGGACCTGCTCTCCGGTCTTGATCTCGATCTTGTTCGGGATGAACTGCATCTTCCCGTCCGCCTCGCTCATGACGACCTGAATCACGCGGGACGGCTGCTTCGGATTTCCCGGCTCGCCATAAGCGCGCTCCTCGCCATGGGCATGCCCTGCGTCGGCGAAGGCGGGAGCGGTGGACACGACCGCCGAAAGCAAGGCGGCGGCGATGAGGTATATCTTCATGGTTGGTCCTCTCGTTGAACCTGGGATGGGGAAAGTCAGTGCTGGTGTCCGCCCGCCCGCCCGGCGCCGGGCTTGACGACGTCGACCTCGATGGTCCGCGCGGGGTCGTAGGAGGGCGCGGGCGCGCGCTCGGCGGCCTTGTTCTCGCCGGTCCACTCGAACGCGACGGTGCCCGGCGGGTTCTTGAACCAGCCCGGGTCCTTGTAGTCGTTGCGCTCAAGGCCCTCGCGCACCTTGACCACCGAGAACATGCCGCCCATCTCCACCGGGCCGAACTGGGCGAAGCCGGTCATCATGGGCAGGGTGTTGTCGGGCAGCGGCATCTCCATTTCGCCCATGTCCGCCATGCCCTTGGCGCCCATGGGCATGTAGTCGGGCACGAGCTTGCGGATCTTGCCGGCCGCCTGCTTCAGGTTGGCCCCGATGTACGTGCGCACGTCGTGGCCCATGGCGTTCATGGTGTGGTGGGACTTGTGGCAGTGGATCGCCCAGTCCCCCTCGTGATCGGCCACGAAGTCGAAGGCACGCATCTGGCCGACCGCGCAGTCGATGGTCACCTCCGGCCAGGCGGCCGCCTCCGGCACCCATCCGCCATCCGTGCACGAGACCTTGAAGTCGTAGCCGTGCATGTGGATGGGATGGTTCGTCATGGTGAGATTGCCGAACCGGATGCGGACCTTGTCGCCCTTTCCCACCACGAGCGGGTCGATGCCGGGGAAGGCGCGGCTGTTCCAGGTCCACAGGTTGAAGTCGAGCATCGTGTTGACCTTGGGCACGTAGGCCCCGGGCTCGATGTCGTAGGCATTGAGGAGGAAGACGAAGTCCCGATCCACGCGGCGGAAGGACGGGTCCTTCGGATGCACCACGAAGAAGCCCATCATGCCCATGGCCATCTGGACCATCTCGTCCGCATGGGGGTGGTACATGAAGGTCCCGCTCTTTCGGAGCTGGAACTCGTAGACGAAGGTCTTCCCCGGCTTGATGTGGGGCTGGGTGAGGCCGCCTACCCCGTCCATGCCGTTTGGCAGGATCTGCCCGTGCCAGTGGATGGTGGTGTGCTCCGGCAGCCTGTTGGTGACGAAGATGCGCACCTTGTCGCCTTCCACCGCCTCGATGGTGGGGCCGGGTGACTGGCCGTTGTAGCCCCACAGATGGGCCACCATCCCCGGCGCGATCTCCCGCACCACGGGCTCGGCGACAAGATGGAATTCCTTCCAGTCACCGTTCATGCGCCATGGCGCGGTCCAACCATTGAGGGTGACCACGGGCTGGTAGTCCGGACCCGTGGTCGGGAAGAGAGGCGGCTGCATGGTCGCCTCCTTCATGGTGGCGGCCTCGGGAATGGAGGCCGCCTGGACGCGGCCGGAGACCGCGCCTGCGCTCACCAGCGCCAGGGCGCCGGAGGCTCCGAGGAATCCTCGTCTTGAAACGGGCATGGTTCGTCTCCGATCAGTCGCTGGCACCGGCGGCCGCGGAGGCGAGAACGGTTTCCCCGCCTCCCGCACCGCCGCCGATGATGGCCGTCTGGAAATCCACCTCCGCCAGGAAGAAGTCGCGCTGGGCGCCGATGGCGGAGACGTTGCTGTCGATGCTCTCCCGCTCCGTGGTGAGCAATTCGAAGACGTCGATGAGCATGCCGTTGTATTCCAGCAGCGCCTGCTCATTGATGGTCTTGCGCAGGGGGAGGATCCTCGCCTGGTACTGGCGGGCGATGTCGTAGCTCGCCCGGTAGGTCACGTAGGCGGCCCGTGCCTCGGAGCGGACGTTCACCGCCTTCTCCATGAGGAGGTTCGCCGCCTGCATGTAGGTCTCCTGCGCCCGGCGGACGTTGGTCTCGCCGAGGTCGAAGATCGGCACCTGGACCTCCAGCTCGAATCCCTGGGGACGCAGGGTCTCCCCGTCCGCACGCTGGTAATTGCCGCGGTATCCCCCCTCGAGCAGGGAGACGAAGCGCGTCGCCTGCGTGAGGCCGAGGGACTTCGCCATGGCATCGAGCTCGAGCCGAGCCGCGATGAGGTCGGTGCGCTTGAGCACCGCCTCGACCTCCACCTGGGGTTCGGTCCGGATGCGCCCCGGCAGCCGCGGGAGCTGGGACGGCAGCCTGTAGCCGACGTCGTTGCCCCACAGGCCGAGTTGCCGGGTCAGGGCCTCCCGGTCCGTCGCGGACTTGAGGCGTGCCCGGGCGAGCTCGTTCGATACCTCGGCGTAGAAGGCGCTGGCCCTCGCCTGGTCGAGCTTCGTCGCCGCCCCCGTTTCGCCGAGCTTGACGGTGAGGTCGGCGGCCGCATCCGCCGTGAGGCGGGCCTTCTCGAGGAAGGCCTCCGCCTGGCGCGCCGCCACGGCCCGATAATAGGCGCGACGTGCCTCGGCGGCGGTCCTGAAGGTCGCCTCGATCGCCCGGTGGCGGGCAGCCTCGAACTGGACGCCGGCGATCTCGCTGCGGGCGGGAAGCGTCAGGAGCGCGAGCACGTTCGCGACCAGCCGCCGCTCCACGTCGAGTTCCCCGCCGCCGTTCAGCCGCTCCACCCCGAAGCTGGGATTGGGCGGGAGGCTCGCCGCCACGTAGGCGGCCTCGGAGATGCCCAAGGCGTTGTACTGCGCCTGGAGACCTCGATTGTTGAGGAGGGCGACCTGGAGCGCCGCACGGGCGTCGAGGGGCCGGGACAGGAGCGCGGACACGCGTGCCCGCGCCGTCGCGGCCTCTTCCTCGGACGTGATCTTCACCACCTGCCCGCCGATGTCGCCCGAGACCCGGCTGGCGACGGGGGCCATGCCGCCGTCGGGGGTGAAGGTGACGCAGCCGCCCAGCAGCAGCGCCAGTGGAATGGCGAGCACCATCCCGGAAGGAAGCGGAGCCATCACCGCCCTCCCTGGCCGGGCGCCAGGCCCTGGTTCTGCTCGATCCAAGAGCGGGGCGGCACAGGACGGTAGTCGACGTCGCCCGCCAGCACCGGAGCGTACCGGACGGCGGGCACGGCAACCGAGGGGTCGGCTGGATCCGGGCCGCTCGTGATGGGCGGCGGACCGGAACATGCGGAGACGAGGACGGCGAGGGCCGTCGGAAGCAATGACTTCATGAATGACCTCGGGGTGCGGCCCCGTCGGGGGCGCCGCTCTACAGCCGGGAACGGATGGGCTATGGGCGCGGGCGCGCAGTGCGCGGCCGCGGCCTGCCGTCGGCTGGGTCAGGGACCGGTCGAGGAGCGTAGGATTGCCGACCACCGAGGCCGGATGCCAGGGCAACCGGGGGCGGACGGCCTTGGTCCATGGACGTCAGGACCCGCTCGGTCGGGACGATCGAAGATCATCCGCGGCGAGCATGTCCGATACGTCCTCGACGAATCGCGAGACGGATCAGCCGATCTGGGGGCTGGAGAGCTTCGGGGGCCGGTCGAGCCGCATCACCGAAGCCTGGATACCGTCGGTGTCGGGCGGTAGGGCCTGCCTGCCGAGGACAAGGAGTGTCACCAACGGCGCGTGGAATGCGGTCGGGATGGCCATATGGCACGCCGCCGCGCAGCACGAGCTCGCATCGCCGACATGGGCATGACCGTCGCCGCAAGCCGCCTTGTCCGTGCAGGGATCGGCTGCCTCCGAGGCGTGATGATGGCCATCGGAGGCTTGTTGCGCCTCATGCCGATGCCCGCCTTGCGCCTCTGCCATCGCCCGGTGGTGGGCGGTGTCCCCGCTACCCAAAACGGTGCTTGCGTTCGCATAGCCCCAGCCGACCCCGGACGCCGTAAAGACGATCGCGGCGGCGAGCAGTACGAGGTTGCGAAGGGCACGAAGCATGCGGCGCAGGATAGGGGCTTCCTGCCGCATGGCAAGGGGTGAGCCCATGGTCGGTATCACGGTCGCGGGAACACCGGTACGTGCGTGCCGGAGTGGTTCGTCCCGTGGGAAAGCGACGCGGGGGTCGAGTTCAATCCACAGCGGCGCCGGTCACGCTTGGCGCGGGTGATTCCCTGTGAGTAGGCGTTGGCCAGTCGCATCAGGCCCTCGGATTTGGACAGCCGCCTCTGATTCTCAATGCCGAGCTCGGTCGCCAGCTGCATCGCCGCGGCAACGCGTCTCTTGGCCGGCGTGCGGGCCGACCGGTCGCCAGCAATCGGCCGACTTCGTCCGGAATAGATGCCAAGTGGTCGTTCTGCCGATACCCGGCAGCGAACGCACCAATCGGGGTGCCGCAGCGTCAACGCCGGACGACCGGTACCAGGCGGCTAGTGAGAGCCGGAGCGACCCAAGAGGCGCCTCCACGAGATCCGCCGCCGAGCCGCACAGCAGCCCCGGCCGGAGACGCCTAGCGCGATCGAGGGGAGGATAGGAACATTGCGGCGCAACGGCAAGTTCTTGCGCCCATATTGAAGGTGGAGGGAATTGAACCTTCGGAATGCGGGCTTGGCGTCCTACGCATACGGCTTGGACGAGCGGTCATGCGCATCGTTGGATCATCAGCAATCCGTAGCATCAGATAATTTGTTCTCGTTCTCCGCGTGAGCGAACCGCGTTCACGTCATGCCCGAGCGCTTCAATGCGCTGGTGAGGCTCAGGGTAAGCTGAACTGCCGTCAGATCACGCTCGGACGACGTGGTAGGATGTGGCGACTTGTCGTCCACACGCATGCGACGATTGGAATCTCGCGACATGAGTAATCTTCCGCCCAAAAGTCCCCGCTCTAAGCAACCTAAAGCCAGATCGGCCGCAGGCCGCAAAGTCATTCAACAAAACCTCTCAGACGGCGCCCGCATCTCCGAAGGAGTGCCGGATGCAATTAAGCTTGCCATGGCGGACGCGCTCATGGTGTTTTCAGAGATGGAGATGAGCGCCGAGCATTTCATTTGGGATGTGCTTGGACTCTCGGCTGACGATGGGAAGCTCGTCACGCAGATTGAGACAAAGGAAAAGATCGAACTCGCGAAAAAACTATCTCACCGCTATGGTTTGCCGCTCCCATCGTCACGCGCGAACAACCGCGGACGCTTGGTCAGCGATACGCCTTGCGGTCGAAGCCAGAAACAAGATGGCTCATGGCATTTGGCGCATGATCGATGGCGAGACCCCTATCGTCGTATCGTACCGCATCCCAATTGAGGCTGGCCGCATCAACAGCGAACATTTTCCGCTTGATCGGATCGAGGCCGTTACCTCGGCCTGTCTACGAGCCAAGAAGCTCTTTGACGCGTTGTGTGCCCGCATAGCAACCGAAGGCAGGCCAAAACCACCCGTGCCGGCCCCGACACCCAACGACCCAGAATTCTCGAAAAGCGACGAATGGAGCTGAAGCGATATAGGCCCACCCCGCGGCGGAAATGAATGCCTGAGAAAATCCGAACCGGCCCATTCCCCTGCGCGCCCGACGCTTTCTTGAGAGTGGCTTAGATCAGCTCGTGAAATGTCGTACCGCACTCAACCGTAGTGCGGCTCTTTCACCGCCATGTGTAGCTTGTCGGCGCAGCCCCAGAACCGGGCGCAGGCGCCGGCGTAGCGTGACACGTCGCTTGGCCTCACCAGCAGAAGCTCGCTCTCCTCGGCGTTGGGCGGCAGCAGGTCCACATACCGAGAAGGTTCATAAGTCCAGCGATCGGGAGCATGCAAGCGTAAGTCTCTGACCGAAGGTCCGTCACCATGACGGTAAATATTGGCTACCAGGAACATTTCAATAAGGTTGAATCCAACAAGCCCGTCATCTAGGTCTATATTGCCAGTCCTAGCGCACAACGGTAGGTATTCCCGAAAGGGTTCTAATCCTGATTTGCGCCTTGCCATCGATACGCCCAAGCTGCGGCCCCAGAACCTGAGTTGCCGCTCGAACAGCGCCGCAAGCATCATGGTGAACGCCTTCGCCGCTTCGTTGGCTGTGTAGTTATCGACTATAGCCGCTGAGCGATCGAGAAGTTCGTCCATTGTTCCAGCCTCGCCGAATTGAAGCTCCGGATGTATTTGCAAAGCCTCAAGACTAGGGTGGATGAGACGTTTGAAGATTCGATCGATATTAGCTTGAAATATTCTCGGAACATTATCTTGTTGCATCGTGTTGACCCCAGCCTATTTACCAGAATTCAGACCCTCGCTCGAAATATTTCTACAAAATTGGTCGCGCGAGATCTCGGTCAGACGAGCATGAGTGAAGACTGGAGTGTCCTGGCAGAGCGTGGCAGGTCATTCTATCAGCCGGCATCTGGAGAAAGCGCCGGAACGGATCCCCCATCATGGGCCGCCCCCAGCGACGTTGCTCTGGTCGACAGGGATCTAAGTCGTAAACGTACGTGTTCCACCTTGTGGCATGTCGGGCATAGAAGCGTGAAGTCCGCGGTCGTTGTGTGCCGGGTCCCCTCCGCCAAGGGGTCATTGTGATGAACTTCCAGGAGGCTTCGCGGTTTGACACGGCTAGGGTCGAAAATCATCGCTGGGTCAAAAGCACAGGCGTCGCAACTGAGCCTTCCAGCACTTTGCCGCTCCCGGATGAACTGGTCCGCTTTCCAAGCGGCTCTCCGCCTAACTCGAATGCGGCGCTCCTCTGGCATTCCCTCTAAGGCACCCAGGTCCTGGTTGATGAACTTTTGAGTGCGCGCGTCGATCTGACTCCGCGCGGCGGCTGCAAAATCGTCCTCGATACCGATCCAAGCGCTCGCAGCTACAAGGGGTTCGATTTCCAAGTCGGCAATCAGCTGGCGCTCCTCATCGTTGAGGGCCCGAAGCGTAGCGGAAGAGTGTCGGTACAGGCGCCGGTATGCGATGTCGCCGAGCACGGCCTTCGCCTTTGGGCGCCCCTTGATCGCGTAGCTCTCGACGATTGGGAAGGCGACTGACCACCGATAACGCTTGCCATCCTGTGCCCACATATCCTGAATTCGCTTGTATTCCTCGTCACCTAGGATTGTTTCGAGCGGCCGGGCAGTCGCCCTAAGTTTATGTACAGCGATGAGCCGGCCCGCCAAATGTCCATGGGCTTCCCTCTCCGCCAGGTAGATAGGATCGTTCTGGTAGCCTGCGTTCGGTTCACTAAATTGCTCTGTGATGTACTCGATAACATAGCCCGCGCCATACTGCCGTTGGATCGTGCTTTGGCATTGATTTCTGGTTGCAAGATCACTGTCAGCAGGCGTGAAGCCGAGCCAAGATGTCCCGGCGAGCCAGTCAGCCTTGGAGGCGGTGACAGGAGCTGGAAGGTCTTTGATTTTCATCGGCCTTCTCACCCTAACCGAAGTTCGATTTAAGAACCTGCGCGTCGACCCCTGTTCTCGGCTTTGTCGTAGCCACCGAGGAGTTATTGTCGTTCAGCGCCGAGCTGACTTACCCTGCGCAAAATTAGGTCGCTCGCAACGCCCTTCTCCCGCTCCAAGGCCTCTTTTTTGCCCGTGTTCACCTAACCACCTGACGCAAAGCGTCTCGAACCCGATCACGTACTTCGTCGTAAATCTCTTCAACGCCCGGCATCGACAGCGTGATAGCGAGGCCGAACGGAACCGCATCATCTATTGCGGTGGCATCCGGCTCGCGCTGAACACGTAATGGCAGAGACATGCCGGATGCCACGATCGCAGCCTGATCGCCGCTCCAACACCGAGTGTAGACGGTTCCGCGATTAGTCTGGTTGCCATCGGGCTGGTTCCCGTGCGCCAGGACACCCAATTCACCGACCTCGGCAGGATCGAGGATCTTGAGCCGGACTGCGCGATACGCTTTGCGACCTGGGAGCACAGGCGTGAACCACGCAAGGGTAGCGGCAATAGAATGCGGCCGAGCCTTCCCACCGTACGCCGCCGGAATGGGTATCGATACGTCGACACCGCGCTCTCCACGCAGCGAACCTACCGCCCAGAACGTTGCTCTGTCACCAGTACATGCGACGGCATCTTCTGGATCGACCACACCATAGCCGAGGAACCGGCGAATATTGTCCTTCTGGCGCGACGCCTGTCCCCTCCCGGTTGGCCCGAGAAGCTCACGCACCAGCGCTGCCGTGTCCTCCGGCCAGCGCGCGGGATGCACCAGGAGTGCCTTGATGAGCACTGCCCTTGATACATTGGGCAACCGGAGAAAGTCTTCTCCGTATTCGCCCTCCAATGCGTCATGGATACGATGAGCTGTGCGAGACGCTATTGCGGTGGCCGCGCTCGTTCCATTCGTAAACGCTTCGGCATTCTCGAGACCTTGGCCGGCCGGCGGCGCGGCGACTCTAAGCCCCATCCCTCGTCCCGGGCGGCCTGGTGTGACAGTGATGGAGTCGCCGCTGCCGACAACACGGAGATGCTCGCGGCCACCTGGCATGAGGAAATCCGGCTTTACGGAATCGGCAAAGCCTGGACCCAGTGCGCTCGACGGATTGGCAGTGTCCAGTGCCGGGAATGGATCAACATTTGAGTGTGCGAAGTGCCGATCCCGCGTGGAAACCCAATCCCAGTTCCTGGCGCCAATTGTGAGACCGTTTACTGTCTCCGCAGGCGAAAGCAAACGGCGATCGCCAAACACTCCCGCAAGCGCATTGATCGTCCCGCGAGCTCGCTGCGTGGGATTGGCCTCTTCGAACTGCACGCTCGTCGAAAAAGCATGCATGGAAAACTCGTCGAGAACGTTCCCCGCACTAACTATGAAGAGGATGCCGAACCGGTAAGCCAGCCGATCGAGAAGGCGCGCCCACGGTGAGAGCTGACCATGGAATTGCCGACGTCTGTTACCGAGTGAGATGTTGACGATGATGACGTGGGGCGCCGAGGGCTCGGCGTTTCCACGCATCTGAAACACGGCCTGATAGATGAGGTCGACGATTAGCCGATCGGGAGGGAAGCCGTCTCCTGACCCAAGAACCGGGATGCAATGAACCCGCCGAGGCAGGGCGGGCTCTGGCCGATTGCGATCACCGTGTACGATCAGCGAGGTCATCGCCGTTCCATGCAGGCGTTGTGAAACCAGGGCATTCGCCTCGAGCCCGAACAGGTCCTCGATGATCAGGTGCCGCTGAAGCAAGGGATGCCCGGCCATCGGGACGCCATCGAGAACCGCAACGATGGGATCGGCCCCGACGTCCCTGCCTTGCGACGGCGTTTCGAGCGGTTGGTTGTCGACCAGATCGAGCAAGGACACCCGACTTTGCGGGCGTATGTACATAACGGGTTCGAGACCGGCTATGCTTGCCTGAGATCTCGCTGTGATTTCACGAACTGCACGGACGGGCAGGCGTGCCAGCACGGCATGGTATGCGATATCGTCCAATCGGGCTCGGCTGATAACCCTGCCGCCTTCGGCCTCGATGGCTTGGCTCAGAATTGCTTCACTTGTCACCCCGGAAGCCGTTTGAGGTCGAAAGATCAATTCGATTTCAAGCGGAATGACATCGTCATCGGATTTACCGAAGATCTCTTCGCTCAGAGTATCTCCGTCGGCTGGCTGTACCCGATCCTCAGGTCCCCATGGACGCAAGGCTCGAAGGCAAGCAAAAACATCTCGCCACGGCGTGAATCCATCGGGCATCTCGCGTCCAGCGCGCCAATTCCTCCATAGACTTTCAATATGTCGTAGAGCTCTGACGTCAGGAACCAGGAGATAAGCCACAGGTGACTTATCCTCGTCTTCCGGAAGCTCTTCCTCATCGACAAGTTCGAGACCGCGGACTTTATTGATGGCCTTCACGAAGGGCGCGATGCTTCCGCGGACTTCAAACACGAGCAGCCGCTCAGGCGCAAGTCCTGCGGGATCTGCCCTTAGCTCGAGGCCAGCCGGATCGCGAGCGAGGACCTCCGCCAATCGGCTGAATGTCGGCCCGAAGCGACTCTCCTGAACGTCGCTCGAGTAGGCCTCAGATCTCGGTGGCCGTGCCTGCCTTCCGAGGACTCTTGGCTGCGGCGCGCCTGGACGGAGTCGAAGGAGTGGTTTCGTCGGGTCGCTCGGCATCTGGCTCCTCTGGCTTCACACGAGAGGACCAGAGGTCAAGTTCAACGCGCAGGGCGTCATCAATGGAAAGCTCCCCCAAGTCCAATATTTGTCTTCTGCGGACATTTTGGCAGAAATCCAGCGCTTCTGCGTAACTTACACACCCGAGCTTGGCTGCCACCTTTTGCGAAGGGAGGCGCGGCTGCTCCGGCCAACGAGTTAGTATTCGGTCAAGGAACGCTTCGATTTGCTTCTTGTCCGGTGCAGGAAAGCCAAGACGGAGTTGGAACCGCCGCCACACTGCGCGATCCAAAAGCTCAGCATGGTTGGTAGCCGCAATAACGACCACATAGCTCGGCAATTGGTCGAGCTGCATCAGCAAGAATGAGACGACGCGCTTGATCTCGCCGGTCTCATGCGTGTCCCCACGTTCCTTCCCGATGGCATCGAACTCATCAAAAAACAGAACGCTTGGGCGTGTGCGGACATAATCGAACAGCCTTCTCAGGCGAGCGTTCGTCTCGCCCAGATAGCTACCAATGAGAGCGTCGTAGCGGACAACGAAGAATGGCAGTCCAAGTGCTTCCGCAACAGATTCAGCAAACGAGGTTTTGCCGTTTCCCGGTGGACCAGAGAGCAGCACGCGGTGACGAGGCTCATAGCCATGTGCTCTCAACACGTCGGCGCGGACATGCTCTTCGATGAGCTGTCTGCCGTTTTCCTGCACCGGCAGAGGCAGCAAGAGCTGGTTCATCTGAGCCCGCGGCTCGATCTCTAGAATCGCGTCCTTGCCGGGCCCTGCAAGATTTGCGGAGGCCGTGAGCGCCGGGGGCGTGACCGGAACGGCGGACATCGCCCTTTCGAGTCGGTCTGCAACGATATGATGATTTTGAGCCCGTTCTTCGGCCACCAGCGCCTCTGCCGTTGATCTCAGCATTTCCCGATCGCCGGTCGCGCCGGCGCGTACGAGGGAAACAAGAAGGTCGCTTCGTGCCATGATCGAAAAGGGCTTGCCGCGGGTGAGGCCTAGGGATCCGTCCGCCGAATCGTACACGGAAAGGTCAAAATTGTCCTCCGCCGGGCGATGATTTTCGGAGCGATCTAGACAATCCTCCAGCCAGCCGTAGCGCCGGTAGCTAGGCTCATCATCACTCCCCGAATACCTCTTCCGGATCGAGAGGCTCGCCTTCATCCCCGATCCCATCGCCACCTAGCGCCGGAAAATCCCCCGCCAGCAGCCGCTCTTTGCTGAGCAAGCCCGCATCCTCCAACGCTTCCATGTCCGGCAGGTCGCGCAGCGTGTCGAAGCCGAAGAAGCTGAGGAAGCCCTTCGTCGTCACGTAGGTGTACGGCGCGCCGGGCACCGGACTGCGCGGACCGGCAGCGATGAAGTCCAGGCCGCGCAGATGGCCGATGGTGTCGCGGCTGATCTCCTTGCCGAAGAACTGGCCAAGCTCGCCGCGGGTGATCGGCTGGAAGTAGGCGATGGCCAGGAGCACCAACTGCTCGGACTTCGACAGCGGCTTCGGATCGTTGGTGCCAAGGCCGGTGGCCACCTGGATCGCCTCCGCAAACCCCTTCTTGGTGCGATGCTGCCAGCCGCCGGCGACCGCCACCAACTCGTAGGGCCGGCCGCGCAGTTCGGCGCGGATGTCGTCGATGAGGAGGTCGATGCTGCAGTCGCGGCCAACGACGCGGGCGAGCACCTCGCGGGTCACCGGCGCGGGCGCGGCAAAGATCACCGCCTCGACCCGGCCCATCCATTCGCGCCAGCGCAGCTCCGGCGGCAGGTGCGCCAGCTCGGTGTCGAAGGGTTCGGGCGGGCGCGGGCGGCGGGCCATGTCAGAGCCCGTAGAGCTTGAAGCTGGATCGGCCGGACAGTTCGCGCACGGCGCCAAGCGTGACCAGGCGCTCGAACAGCCGGCGCGCCGCGAAGCGGGAGAGCGCGTCGGTCTGCAAGGTCCCGGGCACGACGTCGTCGTCGAGCAGCCGGCGCACCGCGTCGCCGGCGCCCTTGGCGCGTAGCTTCGGCACCACCGCGTCGAGGCCGGCGGCGCGCGGGGCGATCGAGGCGGCCAGCCGGCAGGCCCGGGTGGCGCCCTGCGCGACGGCGACACAGACGGTGACGTCGAGGCCGTCTCCCTGTGGCGAGAGGCCCCCTCCCCTCCCCGCCCGGCGGGGCCCGCCAGCCTCGGCCATCAGCAGCGGCACCGGCAGCGGCCAGCGCAGCCGGAGCGCCAGGACCTGGTCGGCCAGCCACCAGCCGAGCAGTTCCGCGCCAGGCTGCACTGCGGCCACAGCCCGGACGACCGCCGTCGCGGCGAGCGGCGCCGGCCGGCTGGTGGCCAGCAGGCGATCGATCTCATCCGGAAGAAAGGCCAGCCGATCATTCCAGGCAAGGCCGAGCAGCGCGCACACCGATTGGAGCGCCGCACTGTCCACCCCAGGTGAGCGCTCGGCCAGACGCCGCCACGCCGCCAGCAAGCGCCCGGCGGGCCCGGGATCGGCATCCGGCGGACGCAGATGCCAGGCGTCCCGGAGCATGCTTTCATCCTCCGCTCGACCCGCCTGACGCGCCGCCACGGCGGCGCAGGTCAGCGCCAGCCGGGCACGCCACGCGCCGGCCCAAGGCGGGTTCGCCCGCACCAGATTGTCCAAGGAATTCAAAGCTGCGCCGGCCAGGAAGGCTGCCTCAGGCAGGTCCGTCATCGGGCCGTGCGGCACCGCCCAGCCCGGCACGACCGGTACCGGCGATGGCGCTGCGGGCGCTGGAATCGGCGCGAGATCCATGCGCGAAGCCTAGCCGCGTTGTGCGCTTTTAGCTATCGTTATCCGCCTTATCCGCACGCCTTGTCTGAGAATAAGAA
>NZ_JBAFWT010000037.1:0-41236 GCF_043195195.1 Roseixanthobacter psychrophilus | reverse complement strand
TATACTCTTTATCTGTAACCCATTTTTCACGTTCAAAAAATGATCTGAATTCTTCGAGAGAAAGAAGGCAGGCTTGTGTTTCGTGCCAAGTTTCTGCGAGAGATGAATATTCGATCAGGGCCATTTGATACCCATGAAAATGAGATCATTTAATCGCAGTAGATTGTATTTTTGCTTTTCAGCAGCCGGAACGCAAGGTGCGTATGTGAATTTTCCGCGCCAGCCTCTGGCATGGCCTGCCGAGGCGGCTTACATTGTAGTTAAGCGGGGCTGCGGGGTTCGTTAGGAGACTTTTCCCCGGGGCCTTATCGATCCTAAGGGAGCTGTACCTGACCTTGCCCGTGGGCTTGGACAAACGGCGCCCACCTACGCTGTAGGTTTCCCGGGATCGACCTCCGACGGCTTTTGCGGCTCCGCCCATGATTTTTTCGCCTTCCCGTCCCGGTTCCCAGGTCCCTGGGGGATCTGTTCCAGCCTCAGGGCCGGACGAGTCGTCCAGACGGGAGGCGAAGGCGGCCCTGCGTAGCGCGGCGCTCGCCCGGCGCGCCGAAATGGGCGAGGACGCCCGCTCGCACGCTTCCCAGCGCGCCGCGCTCACTGCCATGTCCCTGCTGCAGGATGTGCGCGGCCGCGTGGTCTCCCTGTTCGCCCCCTTCCGCGATGAAATCGACACCGCCCCGCTCGCGGCCTTGCTGTGGGATGCGGGGGCGGTTGTTACCCTTCCGGTGGTGCTGGGCCGGGACGCGCCCCTGCTGTTCCGTCGCTGGCGGGCCGGCGACGTGCTCGATCTTGTCGGCGCCTACCGCATCCCCACCCCTTCGCCCGATGCCCCCGAGCTGGTGCCGCGCGATCTCATCGTGCCGCTTGCCGCCTTCGATGCGCGTGGATTCCGCATCGGCTATGGCGCCGGCCATTACGACCGCACCCTTTCCGGATTGCGCGCGCGGGGGCCGGTGCGGGCCTTCGGCTATGCGTTTTCGTGCCAGGAAGTGCCCCTGGTGCCCGAAGAGCCCCATGACGAGAGGGTGGAGGGGATGATAACGGAGGCAGGAGCGTTTCTCTGCGGCGGTTGATATGCGTATTTTGTTTCTGGGCGATGTGGTGGGCCGGCCCGGCCGCGATGCCGTGACCTCCCGCCTGCCGGGCTTGATCGCCCAATGGCAGTTGGACCTGGTGGTGGTGAACGGCGAGAACGCCGCCGGCGGCTTCGGCATCACCGAATCCATTTATGAGGACTTCCGGGCCGCCGGGGCCGATGCGGTGACGCTGGGCAACCACGCCTTCGACCAGCGCGAGGCGATGGTGTTCATCGAGCGCGTCGATGGTTTGGTGCGGCCCGCCAATTATCCCGCCGGCACCCCCGGGCGCGGGGCCATCCTCGTGGAAGCCAAGAATGGCGCGCGGGTGCTGGTGGCCAACATCATGGGCCGCACCTTCATGGATCCTCTCGACGATCCATTCGCCGCGCTCGACCATGTGCTGGAGGGGGCCGAGCTTGGCCATATGGTGGACGCGGTGGTGGTCGACTTCCATGCCGAGACCACCAGCGAGAAGCAGGCGTTCGGCCATTATTGCGACGGACGCGCGAGCCTCGTGGTGGGGACGCATACCCACGTCCCGACTGCCGATCACCGCATCCTCTCCGGAGGTACCGCCTTTTGCACCGATATCGGCATGTGCGGCGCCTATGATGGCGTGATTGGCATGGACAAGGAGGAGCCGCTGCGGCGCTTCACCCGCAAGATCGGCTCCGGCCGGTTTGAGCCTGCCAGCGGGACCGCGAGCCTTTCCGGGCTTGCCGTCGAGACCGACGACCGCACCGGACTTGCCGTGAAGGTCGCCGGGGTGCGCCTCGGCGGGGTGCTTGAGGAGGCGCGTCCCGCCTTCTGGGAAAGCTGACCGGGTGGAATCCTCGTGGGGCTTCCTTGCCCTTCGGCCACCCGCCGACCTATAAGGCCGGCTTCATACAAAAAGGCCCGGCTCGAGCGGCGCCGCCAGATGGATGCGCGGAGTCGAGGCCAAACAGATATCGGAGGCGGTCATGGCCGGACATTCACAGTTCAAGAACATCATGCACCGCAAGGGCAAGCAGGATGCGGTGCGCTCCAAGCTGTTCTCCAAGCTGGCGCGCGAAATCACCGTGTCCGCCAAGATGGGCCTGCCTGATCCCAGCATGAACGCTCGCCTGCGTGCCGCGATCCTGGCCGCCCGCGCGGAAAACATGCCGAAGGACAATATCGAGCGCGCCATCAAGAAGGCCGGCGGCGCCGATAGCGAGAATTACGAGGAGATCCGCTACGAGGGCTACGGCCCTGGCGGCGTCGCCGTGATCGTCGAGACGCTGACCGATAACCGTAACCGCACGGCGGGCGAAGTTCGCTCCTATTTCACCAAGTCCGGCGGCAACCTTGCAGAGACCGGCGCGGTTTCCTTCATGTTCGACCGGGTGGGCCTCATCGAGTTCGATGTCGCCAGGGCCAGTGCTGATGCCATGTTGGAAGCGGCCATCGATGCGGGCGCGGACGATGTCGCGTCCTCCGAGGACGGGCACGAGGTGATCTGCGCGGTGGAAAACCTCAACGAGGTCCAGCGCCAGCTCGAGCTGAAGTTCGGCGAGCCGCGCAAGGCCGGCCTGGTTTGGCGGCCGCAGAACAACATTGCGGTGGACGACGAGACGGCCGAGAAGCTGCTGCGCTTGGTCGAGTCGCTGGAAGACAATGACGACGTCCAGAGCGTCACGGCCAATTTCGAGCTGTCCGACGCCATGGTCGCTAAAATGACCGCCTAGGATGGGCTTGGGCGGTGGTATCTTCCCTCGGAGGAAGCTAAAAGATACCTCCGTTTATGTTATCCTGGCGTCACAGAAGCCTGGGTAGTTACCCTCTATCGCGTCGAGTCCGCGCGCGTGTAAGATCAGGTGACAACGGCTTGTGTGCGTATCCGGCTGAGGTCGGATACACTCCAAAGGAGCGAGCGTGTCGGGGCGACGGCGAGTTTTGTGCCTGATGGAAACGCTGGGGGCTCACCAGCCGAATGCGTGCGCATATTTGCGCATCCTTCTGCCGCTCACGAAATCAATCGTGAAGGACGAATTCGACATCGTTTTCAGCGATATAGACAATTATCAGAGCTTCGAGGCCGATGTCGTCGTCACGCAGCGCGTCGTGCTGAAGACGCTCAAGCGCGCCGAGAGGCTGGTTTCCTTTTGCGAGCGCAAGGGTGCGCGCCTGATCTACGATCTCGACGACGATCTCCTGTCGCTGGCCGCGGACCATAGCGAGCATGCCTATTACCAGCAGCTTCGCCCCATGGTGATGTTCCTGCTGCAGCAGGCGGACGAGGTCTGGGTCTCCACGGCCGCCCTCGCAGCACGGCTTGCGCCGATTTCCGACCGAATCACGGTGATCCAGAACCATCTGGACCCACGCATCTGGCGTGCGCGTCAACCTGTCGCCGCCCCGGGGCCGATCCGGTTGCTGTTCATGGGGACGATGACCCATCAGTCTGACTTCGGCACGCTCCTGCGGCCCGCCCTGGATCAGGTCCGCGCGCGCACCGACCGGGAGATTTCGCTGACCCTGGTCGGGGTCTTGCCCTGCGATGCTGTGCGCGAGGGCTGGCGAGCGATCAAGCCTCCCGACCAGATTAGCCTGTCCTATCCCGCCTTCGCCCATTGGCTGCAACAGCAGGGACCGTTCGATATCGGCCTTGCCCCTTTGACCGAAAGCGTCTTCAACGGCTCGAAGAGCTGGCTGAAGTTCCTCGAATACTCGGGACTGGGCCTCGCCACCCTCGCCAGCTCGGTCGGAGAATATCCGCAGGCCATTGTCGATGGCGTCAACGGGCGGATCGCGGCTCCTTCGGTCGAGGCGTTCGGGGAGGCGCTGTATTCTCTGGTCTCAGACGAGGCGTTTCGTTTGGAGCTTGCGGGCAATGCGGCGCGGTCGGTCGCCGACAGCCTCGCCGTGGCGACTCATTGCGAACCCCGTCTCGACCGGCTGCGCGACTCGCGCTTCCGCGGCCTCGCGGTGGCGGCGCAATAGGAAGTTGTATTGACGTATGCGGCAACGAATGTCCGGTGGTTCGCCCAACCTTCACCTTCCTTCGGTAAGGGCGTAACCGGGGCTTGCCAGGTGGGGCGGCGGAGCGATGCGGGCCCCAATCGCATAAGGAAAAGTGTCTGTGCTTGACTTCGGAAATTCATGGAGCGCAGGCGGATCGGAGACTGGGATGAAGGGCGCTTCGTTGACGTTGGGGATCTCCCTCACGGCCCCAGCCTTTTTCGAGCCCACTCGCGTTGCTGCACCAGCCGACTTCGTCGAGCATTTCCCCTTCTGTTCCTGGCTCATCGACATCCTGCGCCCCCGGCTGATCGTCGCGGTGGGAAGCCGCACCTCCAATCCGCACCTCTCGTTCCTGGATATTGTCGCGCAACTGGGCGCGCCGGTGCGGTGCGTTGCCGTTTCGGGCTGGGACGCGAAGGCCCCCGGAGAAGCACGACCGCCGTTCGGCACCAGCTTTAATCGCGCCGATGTGCGCGTCTCCGAACTGGTGGTCGAATCGGCGGCCAAGGCATATGCCGGCTTCACCGCAGGATCCGTCGATCTGCTGTGTTTCGACGCGGTGCCGCGCGGGGAGATTGACGATACCGTCCTCGATCATTGGTTGAGCCGCCTTTCCCCATCGGCGATTCTCCTGCTGCACGGTCTGGAAGCGCCGGGCGCGGCGCCTCTTTGGCGCACCCTGCGCGTCCGCTACCCCAGCTTCGTCTTCCCCCAGGGCCAGGGCCTGGCTGTACTGGCTATGGGCGAGCGCCTTCCGGCGCCGCTTCAGCCGCTGTTCGACCCCCTCGCTGCTCCGGGCTTTGAGGCCGATGTTCAGCATGCCTTTGCCCGGCTCGGCAAAACTCTGAAGGCCGTGCTGCCTCCGCACATACAGCGAGCGTCGCGGGAAGGGGGCGATGGGCAGCAGTTGGAGCGGTTGAGCCAACAGCTGGATTCCGAACGGGAGCGCGCCGATTTCCTGGCGCTGGAAGCCTCCAGGCTGCGCAGGCAGGTGCAGGACCAGACCGCCGAACTGCATCATGTCGAGCTTCAGCTGTTCCAGAAAGAAGGCCAGCTCGTGCACCTGGCACAGCGGCACCACTCTCTGACCTGGCTTTCGCAACGCATGGGGCGGGCGATCCGGCTCGTGATGCGCCGGCAATCCGGCCGCCTGGCGAAGCTGTTTGGCATTACGACCGCCTCCTACGTCATCGCGAAGAACCGCAAGAAGATCGCCCGCTCCAACCTGTTCGACGCGGTCTATTACCTGCGCCGCTATCCCGACGTGGCCGCCGAGGGCACCGATCCGCTCACCCATTACATGCTTCACGGCGCAGCCGACGGGCGCGATCCCAACCCGGTCTTCCGCACCCGTTGGTATGAAGGGCGCTACCCCGACGTGGTCGCACTGGGTGAAAATCCGCTGCTGCATTATGTCCAACACGGCAGCAGCGAAGGACGGATGCCAAGCCCGGACTTCGATCCACGCTGGTATCTGACGACCTATCCCGATGTCGCAGCCCTCGGAATGGACCCCTTGCTGCATTTCCTGACCCACGGCCGGGGGGAAGGGCGGACCGGGGTTCCACAGGTGGAAGGCGAGGGCTTGGGGTTCCTCAAGCCGCATCGGCGGAACAAGCTGGAAATCGGCGATTTTATCGCCTCCCCCGTTCCCCGCTTCGATCCGGCCCTGCAGATCATCGACGACGTGGCGGTGATTCTCCCGGTCTATTCCGGATATGCCGAAACCCGCGCCTGCATCGAAAGCGTGCTCGCCTCGCGGCGCCAGAACCAGACCTTCGACAGGCTCATCATCGTGGACGATTGCGGTCCGGAGCCGGAACTGCGGGCCTATGTCCGCGACGTGGCGGAGTCCACGCCCGGCGTCGTGCTGCTGGTGAACGACGAGAACCAGGGCTTCGTCGTCAGCGTCAACCGGGGCATGATCGAGGCCGGCGCACGTGACGTGATTCTGCTGAACAGCGACACGCTGGTGCATGGCGACTGGGTGGACCGGATGGCCGCGCACGCCGCCGCCGATCCGCACCTTGCGACAGTGACGCCCTTCTCCAACAATGCCACCATCTGCAGCTATCCCGAGATCGGAGAGGGCCGTGGCTTGCCGGAAGGGGTCACGCTGGCCCAGATCGACGACGTTTGCGTGCGTGTCAATGCCGGACGCGCGGTGGAGGTGCCGACGGGCGTCGGTTACTGCATGTTAATCAAGCGCGCCTGTCTCGAGGACGTGGGGCTGTTCGACGAACGGGCGTTCGGCAAAGGCTACGGCGAGGAGACCGATTTCTGCTGCCGGGCGAGCATGGGTCCGTGGCGCCACGTCATCGCCGGCGATGTGTTCGTCTATCACGCCGGAAACGTGAGCTTCGGAAGCTCAAGCCAGATCCGGAAAGAGGAATCGGCGCACCTGATCCGCGCGCGCCATCCCTCCTATGAGCCGGCGGTTTCCCGCTGGGTGCGCGATGATCCGGCATTCCCGCTGCGGCTTGCGGTCGAAGCCTGCCTGATCCGCGATACCGGTCTTCCGGTGATCCTGCACGTGCTGCATCCCTGGGGCGGCGGCACCGAAAAGCAGGTGGTGGACCTGATGGTCGCGACCGCCGGGCGGGCCATTTCCCTCGCGTTGATCGTCACCCCGCCAAATGCTGGTTCAGTGGTGCCGGGAATTGCATTATTCGTCCCGAATCAGGAAGGTGGCCGGCGCATCGAAATGCGCGTCAACCGACTCGGCGATATTGCGCGGGTTCTGCGCGCCTTCGGTGTGCAACGGGTGCACGTGCACCATGCCTTGACCGCCATGGACGAACTGGCGCCCTTCCTCGCAGTCATGAACCTGCCGTACGACGTTTCGGTCCACGATTACGCCCTGATTTGCCCGCGGATCAATCTTGCACAGCGCGGGAATTATTGTGGCGAGCCGGACGAGCAGGGGTGCCTCGCCTGCCTGGCCGCCGACCCGAAGCCGTTTTCCAGTGAGATCATTTGGTGGCGCGAACGTGGTCTCGGCCTGATCAATGGAGCGGAACGGGTGATCTGCCCGTCGCGTGATGTGGCCGATCGTATCCGCCGCTATGCACCGCATGCCCATCTGATGGTGGTGCCGCACGAGCCGGCCCTGTACCGGCGCCCGGCCCCGGTGATGATGCCCCCCCTTGACGCGGACGAGCCCTTGCGGGTCGCTACGCTGGGCATTCTCGCGGAGCATAAAGGCGGTGTCTTCCTGCTCGATTGCGTCGAATATAGCCAAAAGATTGGCGCGCCGCTGGAATGGACGGTGATCGGCGAATTCCCGAACAAGCTCGACATCCGCGCCGCCGGCTTGCGCACCACGCTCGTCGCGACCGGGCGCTACACACCGGACGCTCTTCCGGCGCTGCTGGCGAAGAGCGATCCGCATCTGATCTTCTTCCCCCAGCATTGGCCGGAGACCTACAGTTTCACGCTCAGCGAGGCGTTCGCGGCAGAGCGCGCGGTGCTGGTGCCACCCCTCGGCGCCTTTACCGAACGGGTCGAGGGAACAGACGGGGCGATTGAATATCCGCTGTCCGCGACGCCGAAGGATATTGTTGAGATCCTGCTTGACCTTCGGGCGCGCCTTCTCGATCCCGCGCGAGGCCCGGCGAGTCTCGTTCCGGCAGTGCCGGGACTTGGCGAAACTTGGGAAAACAGGGACTTTTACCAGTCCGCTTATCTCACGCCCTGAATTTAGGCGGAGACTTGCCAGGGAGCCCGTCGCGGCCTAGTGCGCACACCCTGCGGGGCGACCCTGTCATGAAGGCGCCCGCGCGGGGGACGCGCGGGCTCGCTTCCTTTTCCGACCGGAACTGAATTCCGACCTTAACGGTGCGCCGACTCAGGCGACGTACCCTCTCGACCCGGAGGCGGGCCCCATCAGGCGGCGAGGCGGTCGGCGGTTTCGCGCAGTTCGAGGATGGCGGCTTCGATTTCCGTGCGCTGGCGTTCAAGCTGGGACAGCTGAGACAGGCAGCGGTCGCGCGTCAAAGCGAGATCCTGCACGTTCTGCCCTTCATGGGCGGCAACCAGGGAGCGGATCTCCGCCAGAGTGAAGCCGAGGCGCTTACCCTTCAGGATGACGGAAAGGCGCTCGCGGTCCGCCGCCGAATAAAGCCGCGCGAGGCCCTCGCGACGGGGGCTCAAAAGGCCCTTGTCCTCGTAGAAACGCAGCGCACGCAAGGTGACACCGAACTCGCGGGACAGATCGCCGATGGTGAAGACATTGGCGATGGCGAAAGTCCGTTCGGTCTGCGGAAGGCTCTCGCGAAATTCAAAACCGTTCGCGTCCATGCACACTCTCCTGAAGGTGGTCGCGATCGAGGATGGCAATTGCGCCACTCAACGACCAAGGCCTGCAAGTGATTTGGGAACCGGGGAAGGCACGACGCACTACCAAGCGGCGCTTGGTGAGCCGGCTCCCTCGCTTCATTTGCGAACATAGGCAAAGCCGGCTGTCGCAGGGAGAAGGTTGCAGGCTCCGTTAGGGAAAGTAACCGTTACGCGGCTCGGCCAATCCCTGCAAAATCGGACTTTAACGCGCTGTTTACCAAAACACGTCAAAGATTCGGGCTGTCTTCTCCCGGCGTTGCTTTTTTGCTTCGCCCCATCCCAGCCGCAGGAGGCGGGCATGGACCATCAGGAAAACGCCGCTCGGAAAATCTGGATTCGCCCGGATCTCGATAGCGATCCACAGGCGGGCCGCGCGCCTGTTTTCGACCCGGCACGCGAGATATTCGCGCCCTCGGCGATCGAGAGCTTGCGCTCCGAGGTGGAGCGGCTGCGCGAGGATCTTCGGCAGACGGCGCCCCGCGCCGCGGTACGGGAGATAGGACGGGTGCTCACGCACCTGCATGGCCAGATGGTCGAGGTCCAGGCGGTGGAGCCCGCTCGGATCGCCGCCGACCTCAATGACATCAAGCTGTGCCTCGGCATCCTTTCCGCTGGGGAGCAGCAGAAGGATGGCCTCGCGGCGGCCATCGACGGGCTCAGCCACAAGGTCGACCTGCTGAAGGCGGAAGCGGTCGAGCCGGAGGCCTTGGCCCGGCTCCAGGTCCAGACGGCGGAACTTAAGGATCTTGTGGGGCGCGCTCTGGACGAGGGCAGCGCTCTTTCGAAGATCGACGCCAACTCCCGGGCGGACCTCCTCCGCGTTGGGGAAGACGTGGTGCAGCGCATCGAGGTCACGGGGGCGGCGATGGAGCGCTCGACCCGCGATCTGATCGCAAGGCTTGACGGCGCCTCGGGCCCGGATTCGGCGAGCGAGGCGATCCAGCAGCAGCTGACCGAAGTGAAAGTCCGCCTGGCAGATTTGTCGGAACAGATGGGCGCCGCCGTCGGCTCAAGCCCGCTGGCGGAAAAAGTTTCGCTGTTGCTAGAGCGGCTTGAGCAGGGGGGCCCGCAGGCCGACGCGCTGCAGCCCCTCGCCGATGCCCTGGAGCGCCATGTTGCCGTGCTTGCGGAGCGGGTTCAGATCAGTGCCGAGCATCAGGCGCGGCTTGATGGCATCGAAGCCAATCTGCACGCGCTGACCGAGGAATTGGAGCGGTTCCGGCATGCCTCGGCAGACGTTTCGGCCGAAGCGGTGCAAGCGGTGGCCATGCGCCTGTCCGCCCGAGACGACGCCCCGGCAGTGATCGGACTGAAGCGCGGTCTTGCGGCACTGGAAGCGCGCCAACAAGAATTCGAGCGTCGCACCCAGGATTTCTTTGCCGCCGAGGCAGAGCTGGGGCTGCACGACCTCGCGGAACAAGAGATGGTGCGCCCGCCCCGCCGCGCGTCCGAGCCGACGCAGGAGCGCGAGACGCAGGAACGCAGCCCGCAGGGTGCGGGACCGCAGGATTTACGGGCGGACCCCGGCCCGCGCTTCGATCCTACCCGCCCCGTGTTCGACGGAACGCCGGACGAAGCCGACTTCGAGATGTTCGAACCGCAGGCCGTCCCCGCCACTGCGGCCGAGGGTGGCCAAGCAGAATCCCCGGCCGGTCCGTCGATGCATACGGCCCCGGTGGTGGAGCCGGTGACCCGGCCGATCCTCGCCAAGCGGTCCGCGTGCGTGGCACGTGAGGATCGCGCCATCAGCAAAGCCCGGAGCACATCACGGAAGCGGGCAGTCGTAAACGACAAGAAGCGTGGCATTCCCGCTGCCGGGCGTGCAGCCCTGATTGCCGCGGCCCTCGGTGTCGCGATTGTCGGCGCGGTGCAGGTGTCTGGACCTGCCTCGACTTTCGCACATGCGTTCGGACATGCGGTGGCGACCACTGCCGCCCAGGTTGCGGCGAGCCTTGAAGCACGGGCGGCGATGTCCGCACCGCGCGTTGCTGTTGGCCCGGCCGGCGCAGCCGTCGCCGCCGCCGCGAAGCTGGACACGCCGCCGCCGGTGAATGCGCCGCCCCTCAGCGCCCTTCCCCCGCCGATCGGCGCGCCCGCACTGCGCGCGGCAGCGCTCGGGGGCAATGCATCGGCCGCCTATGAGGTCGGCATGCGCTATACCGATGGCAAAGGCACGGACATGAACCCCGTGGCCGGCGTCAAATGGCTGTCCTATGCGGTGTCCAAGGGTTCGGTTCCGGCCGCGTTCCAGCTCGGCAGTCTCTACGAATACAACAACCGCGATTACGAGCAGGCACGCGCGCTCTACACTTGGGCGGCGGAGCGCGGGAATTTGCGCGCCATGCACAATCTCGGCGTCCTGGCCTCGGAAGGTGCCGACGGCAAGTCCGACTGGCCCGGCGCGATCCATTGGTTCCGCATGGCCGCCGACCGTGGCCTGCGCGACAGCCAGCACAATCTCGGCGTGATCTATTCCCGCGGCCTCGGCGGCGCGCCGGATCTGGGCGAGGCCTGGAAATGGTTCGCCCTTGCGGCGAACCAGGGGGATTCCGAGAGCGCACGCAAGCGGGACGACGTCGTCGGCCGCACGGATGCGGAAACCTTGCGCCGTGCCCAGGCCGCCGTTGTCGCCTTCACGCCGATCGCGGCAGATGTGGCGGCAAACGCATCCCAGAGCCCGCCGGAATGGAACCAGCCGAGCGCGGACGATGCCGCACCGCGCACCGTCTCGGCAAAATCCAGCAGCTGACGACCCCTCGGCGGCGCGCGCTGCGGGTGCGCCGCGCGATCCCCCTCGCAGTGCGCGCTTGCCTCGCGCATGCTGGCACCATGAGACAACATGCGATTCGGATCATCGGGCTCGATCCCGGCCTGCGCCGCACCGGCTGGGGGGTGATCGAGGCCGAGGGCTCGCGTCTGACCTTCATCGCCTGCGGCACCATCCTGCCGCCCGAGAGCGCGGCGATGGCGGTGCGGCTGGCGACCCTGCACCGCGAATTGTGCGCCGTCGTCGCGGCCCACGCCCCCGACGAGGCGGCAGTGGAAGAAACCTTCGTCAATATGAATCCGTCCTCTACTCTCAAGCTCGGCCAGGCGCGCGGCGTGGTGATGCTCGCGCCGGCGCAGGCGGGGCTGGAGGTGGCGGAATACGCCCCGCTGCTGGTGAAGAAGACCGTGGTGGGCGCCGGCCGCGCGGAAAAGGGGCAGATTCGCATGATGATCGGCGTGCTGCTGCCCAAGGCGACGCCACAGACCGAGGATGCGGCCGATGCGCTCGCTGTCGCGATCACCCATGCCCATCATCGCGGCGCCGCTGCGCTGCGGCGCGCGGCGCTGTAGAATGCGCATCGACCGCGGCAGATGCGGGTGCGATGCGGGGGACGATCATGGTGTGGGGGCAGCTTGCTCTGGTGGACGCGGCCCTGTTCGCCGGCGCCGCCTTCTATATCAACGTGGCGGAGCAGCCGGCGCGGGCGACACTCGATCCGGCCGCCCAATTGCGCCAGTGGAAGCCGGCGTACAAGCGGGGCTTCGCCATGCAGGCGACCTTGGCGCTTCTCGGGTTCATCCTCGGCAGCGTCGCCTTCGCCCTGTCGGGGCAATGGCGCTGGATGGCCGGCGGGGTGCTGATGCTGGCCAATTGGCCGTTCACGCTGATCGCCATCATGCCCACCAATCGGCGGCTGCTGGCGACCGAGGAGGCCCTTGCCGGCGCGGAAAGCGCGCGCCTGATCGCCAGCTGGGGGCAATTGCACATGGTGAGAACCGGGCTCGGCCTCGTCGCGACTTTCGTTTTTCTCTGGGCCTCGCTGAGCAGCCCGGGCGTTTGAAGGCCTCATCATGATCGGCAAGCTCAAGGGCGTCATCGACAGCTATGGCGAGGATCACCTGATCCTCGACGTTCATGGCGTCGGTTATCTCGTCCATGCCTCCACCCGCACCCTCCAGGGCCTGCCGCAGGCGGGGGAGGCGGCGGTGCTGTTCATCGAGACCTTCGTGCGCGAGGATATGATCCGCCTGTTCGGCTTCCAATCGGAAGCGGAACGCGAATGGTTCCGCCTGCTGCAGGCGGTGCAGGGGATCGGCAGCAAGACCGCACTCGCCATCCTTTCCACGCTGAAGCCGGCGGAACTCGCCCAGGCGATTGCGCTCGGCGACAAGGCGACGGTTGCGCGGGCGCCCGGCGTCGGCCCGCGCGTGGCGACCCGCATCGTCACGGAATTGAAGGACAAGACACCGGCCCTGTCGGGCTTCGATCCCGCCTTGGCCCAACTCGCCGGGGAGATGGCGGGCGAGCGGGTGTCGGCGCCGGTTGCGGATGCGATTTCCGCCCTCACCAACCTCGGCTACGGCCAGCCCCAGGCCGCCGCCGCCATCGCTGCGGCAGTGCGCGGGGGCGGGGAGGGCGCAAGCGCGGAAACCCTGATCCGCCTGGGCTTGCGGGAGCTGGCGAAATGATCCCCGCCCGGTGTCGTGACCTGCTAGATTTCGCCACTTCGCGATGGCACAAGGCCCCATGAACCCACGCCTCCTGACGCCGGAACAACGCACCGACGATACCGCCGACACGACGCTGCGGCCGCAGCGGCTGGCGGATTTCGTCGGCCAGGCGCAGGCGCGGGCGAACCTCGAAATCTTCATCAAGGCGGCGCGCGCCCGGCAGGAGGCGCTGGACCACGTGCTGTTCGTCGGCCCGCCCGGCCTCGGCAAGACCACGCTCGCCCAGATCATGGCGCGGGAGATGGGTGTGGGTTTCCGCTCCACCTCCGGCCCGGTGATCGCCAAGGCCGGCGACCTTGCTGCGATCCTCACCAATCTGGAAGAACGCGACGTTCTTTTCATTGACGAAATTCATCGTCTGTCCCCGGCGGTGGAGGAAATCCTCTATCCCGCCATGGAGGATTACGAACTGGATCTGGTCATCGGCGAGGGGCCGGCGGCGCGTTCGGTGAAGATCTCCCTGCCCAAATTCACCCTGGTCGGCGCGACCACCCGCTCGGGGCTCTTGACCACCCCGTTGCGCGACAGGTTCGGCATTCCCGTGCGGCTCGGCTTCTATACGGTCGAGGAACTGGAGTTCATCGTCACACGCGGCGCGCGGGTGTTCGGCATCGGCATCGCCCCCGACGGCGCGCGGGAGATCGCCCTGCGCGCCCGCGGCACGCCGCGCATCGCCGGCCGGCTGCTGCGGCGGGTGCGCGATTTCGCCCTTGTCGCCGAGGTAGAGCGCATCGATCGCGCCATCGCCGACCGTGCCCTCTCCGCCCTGGAAGTGGACGGCGCCGGCCTCGATGCCATGGACCGGCGGTATCTCAATGTGATCGCGGAATTCTATGCCGGCGGTCCGGTGGGCGTCGATACGCTGGCGGCGGCGCTCTCCGAGCCGCGCGACGCCATCGAGGAGATCGTCGAGCCGTTCCTTGTGCAGAAGGGCTTCATCCAGCGCACGCCGCGCGGCCGCATGCTGACCGCAGGTGCCTATCGTCACCTCGGGTTGCCGGAGCCGCAGCGTCCATCCTCCGCCTTGCCTCTCTTCGACGAGGAAGAGTAGGTCTTGGGCCCATTCCCGCTTGTGGCTGCGGGGGAGGGGCGGCGGGGGCTGACCGGCGCTAACCCGAGAGAGGTGGCATGAAGAACGACATCAGCGGCGAGCGCGCGACGGCACCGGGCGAACTGGAGGCCTATCCCCATCTGGCGGGGCGGCTCATTCCCGGTGGCCACGCGCTGGGCCTGCGGGTCTATTATGAGGACACCGATTTCTCCGGCATCGTCTACCACGCCAATTATCTGAGATTCATGGAACGCGGCCGCTCTGACTATATTCGCCTATTGGGCGTGGCCCAGGGCGAATTGTTCGCCGAGGCGGCTGCGGAGGCACCGGGCTTTCACTTCGTCGTGCGCTCCATGCAACTCGATTTCCTTAAACCCGCGCGCATCGACGATGTGCTGGAGGTGGTGACGCTGTCCAAGGAAGTGGCCGGCGCATCCATCATGCTCGGCCAGAGCGTGCGGCGGCACGGCGAATTGCTGGTCAGCGCCAATGTGCGGGTGGCCTTTGTCTCGCAAGGGCGCGCGCGGCGCATTCCTGATGCCCTGCGCAAGGCCACGCTGGCTGATGCCGACGTTGCGGCAGGGGGCGCTGCAGCGCAGCGCTAACGCTTCCTTAAGCATGATCGTGTGTTCTCTGTGCGTGCGTCGCGGTGTCTGCCGCGGCGCGGCGAAAATCCAGCGCGGTCAAAGTTTGGACAGAGTCCGCCGGTCAAAGGACCCGGACCCTGGGAAATGGAAGCTGCAGGCGCCCGGGTTGCAACTTATGCTGCGACGCGGTGCCAAGCCGAGGATATGAGATGATGTCTGGCGTGATAGCGCGGTGCGGCCGATGAAGCGGCTCCTCCTTGCGACGGCGGCGCTGCTGGCTCTGTCCTGCGCCACCGCTTTGGCCCAGGGGACGGGCAATGCGCCGCCCCTGGCCGCCCCGGTCGCCAGCGGCGCGCTTGATGCGCCGAGCGTGAACATCTCCCTGATCAGCCTGTTCATGCAGGCCCACATCGTGGTCAAGCTGGTGATGCTGGGCTTGGTGGCGGCCTCGGTCTGGGTGTGGGCGATCGTCGTCGACAAGACGCTGCTGTTCGGCCGCACCCGGCGCGCCATGGACACGTTCGAGCAGGCCTTCTGGTCCGGCCAGAGCCTGGAGGATCTTTACCGCTCGCTTGCTGGGCGCCCCAACCACGCCATGGCGGCGATTTTCGTCGCCGCCATGCGGGAGTGGAAGCGTACCTATGAGGGCGGCGCGCGCTCCTTCGCAGGTCTCAACCAGCGCATCGAGAAGGTGATGGACGTGACCATCGCCCGCGAGATGGAACGGCTGGAAAGCAAGCTCCTGGTACTGGCGACGGTCGGCTCTGCCGGCCCGTTCATCGGCCTGTTCGGCACGGTATGGGGCATCATGACCTCGTTCCAGTCCATCGCCGCCTCGAAGAACACGAGCCTTGCAGTTGTGGCACCGGGCATTGCCGAAGCCTTGTTCGCGACAGCGATGGGCCTCGTTGCGGCCATTCCCGCGACCATTTTTTATAACAAGTTCATCTCCCAGGCGGGCCGGCAGGCGCAGCGTCTCGAAGGCTTCGCCGACGAGTTCTCGGCGATCCTGTCGCGCCAGATCGACGAACGGGGCTGACGCGCCATGGGGATGTCGGCAGGTGGCGCGGGCGGATGGCAAGGACGGCGCTCGCGCCGACGGCGCCATGCGTCGGTGATGGCGGAAATCAACGTGACGCCCATGGTGGACGTCATGCTGGTGCTGCTGATCGTGTTCATGGTGGCGGCGCCGCTGATGACCGTCGGCGTGCCGGTGGACCTGCCGCAGACCCAGGCCAAGTCCGTGGACCAGGACAAGGACCCGCTGACCATATCGGTCAACGACAAGGGCCAGATCTTCATCCAGGACACCGAGATCAAGATCGACGACCTGGTGGCGAAGCTCCAGGCGATCGCCAAGAACGGATTTGACGAGCGCATCTTCGTGCGCGGCGACAAGAAGGTTGACTACGGCACCGTCATGCGGGTGATGGGCCGCCTTTCCGGCGCCGGCTTCAAGCGGGTCGCCCTGGTGACCGAGGTCGAACAAGGGGGTTGAGAAGGATCAGGATGCGCGTCGGATTAACCGCATCGTCCATAGCGCACGGGGCTGTCCTCGTGTTCGCCTTGGTGTCCTTCTCGGGCCCGAGACCCTTTGACACGCCTCCCACCGAGACCGTAGCGGTGGACGTGATCTCCGCCTCCGACCTGTCGCAACTCACCAAGGGCAACCAGAAGGGCCAGAAGACCGAGCCGCCCAAGGTGGTGGCCGAGAAGGTCGATACGCCCAAGCCCGCCGATAATCCCGAGTTGAAAGTCACCGAAAAGGCCGAGGTGCAGCCGAGCGCGGCGGTGCCGCCGCCGCCTCCGCCCAAGGTTGAGGAACAGAAGCCGACCCCGACGCCGCCCAAGGCCGAGAAGCCGCCCGAGCCCAAGCCCGAGCAGCCGAAGGCCGACGAGGCGCTGAAGGCCGAGCCGAAGAAGGAAGAGCAGAAGCAGGAGGCCAAGGCCCCGCCGATGCCGCCGAAGAAGCCCGATCCGCCGAAGGAAGTTCCCAAGCAGGTGGCGGACGCCAAGACGCCGACCGACCAGAAGTTCGATGTCGACAAGATCGCCGCATTGCTGGACAAGCGCACGCCCCAGCGCAACGCGGCCTCGGCAGAGCAGGTGTCCCATACCGCATCGCTCGGCGCGCCGGCCGGTGTCGCCGCGACGCTGACGCAGAACGAGTTGGATGCATTGCGCGCGCGCTTGAAGGAATGCTGGAACCCGCCGGTGGGTGCGGCCGAGGCGCAGGATATCCAGGTGCTGATTCGCGTGAACTTCAACCAGGACGGCTCGGTCATCGGTGCGCCGGCCCTGATTTCCGGGTCCGCCTCCCCCTATGGCCCGGCGTTCGCGGAAAGCGCCATCCGTGCCATCCGCCGCTGCTCGCCTTATTCCTTCCTGCCGCCCTCGAAATATGAGGCGTGGCGCACCATCGACATGACCTTCACGCCGCGCGACATGTTCCGCGGCTGAGGCGTTCCGCACCCGATCTGCCGAAACGAGAAAAGAATGACCCTGCTGAAGCGACCCGCACCGTACGAGGCCTCCGGTACCCTGCTGTCCCGCCGCGCTCTCATGACGGCGGGCGGCGGTGCCGCGGCCGCCCTGGCTCTCGGCGGCCTCGCCGCTCCGGCGCAGGCCGCGCTGAAGCTGGACATCACCTCTGGCACGCCCCAGCCGATCCCGATCGCCATCACCGATTTCATCGGCGAAGGCGAGGTGGGGCGTGGCGTCAGCCAGGTGGTGAGTGCCGATCTCAAACGCTCCGGTCTGTTCGCACCCATCGAGCCCAAGGCGTTCGTGGAGAACATCACCAATCCGGACCAGGCGCCGCGCTTCCAGGATTGGCGGGTGATCAATGCCCAAGGCCTGGTCACCGGCCGCGTCACGCGCCAGAGCGATGGACGCCTGAAGGCCGAGTTCCGCCTGTGGGACGTGTTCGCCGGCCAGCAATTGCTCGGCCAGCAGTATTTCACCCAGCCCGAGAACTGGCGCCGGGTCGCGCATATCATCGCTGATGCGATCTATGAGCGGCTCACCGGCGAGAAGGGCTATTTCGATACCCGCATCGTGTTCATCGACGAGAGCGGCTCGAAGGAGCGGCGCATCAAGCGGCTCGCAATCATGGACCAGGACGGCGCTAACGTGACCTATCTCACGCGCGGCGACGATCTGGTGCTCACGCCCCGCTTCTCGCCGACCAGCCAGGAAATCACCTACATGTCCTACGGGCGGGCGGACCCGCGGGTCTATTTGCTGAACATCGAGACCGGGCAGCGCGAGATCGTCGGCAATTTCCCCGGCATGAGCTTTTCGCCGCGCTTTTCGCCGGACGGGCAGCGGGTCATCATGAGCCTGCAGCAGGGCGGCAATTCCAACATCTTCGTCATGGACCTGCGTTCGAAGACGACCACCCGCCTCACCGATGTGGCGGCGATCGACACGGCGCCCTGCTATTCCCCGGACGGCCGCCAGATCTGCTTCGAGAGCGATCGCGGCGGCACCTCGCAGATCTACATCATGGGCGCCGACGGTTCGGGCGCACGCCGAATCTCGTTCGGCAATGCGCGCTATTCGACGCCCGTCTGGTCGCCGCGCGGCGACGTCATCGCCTTCACCCGGCAGGCGGAGGGGCGGTTCGGCATCGGCGTCATGAAGACCGATGGCTCAGGTGAGCGCGTGCTGACGGAAGGCTATCATAACGAGGGACCGACCTTCGCTCCGAACGGGCGGGTGCTGATGTTCTTCCGCGATCCCGCCGGCGCCGCCGGGCCGCAGCTCTTCACCATCGACGTCACCGGCTATAACGAGCAGCGCGTTCCCACACCGAGCTATGCCTCCGATCCGGCCTGGTCGCCGCTGCGCTCCTGAGCCGCCCTATGGCGGCCCTCGGGCCTCCAGCTGTGTTGCCATTGCGCAACACACTCAGGGAAACACATTCCATGCTTTCCTGCCGCGTTAAGGATAATGCCCTGATTTCAGGAGCTTGAGTGCGCCCGCCGAGGTGGCGGGGGTAAGCATTGGCGACTGCCTTTTGCGGCGCATATCTTCGCCTTGATGATGCCACGGGCCGGCACCACTGCTGCATCCGTCGCACGTGGGATATGGCCTGCGCGCGGTTTCGACGACCGGCTGTCGGCCGCCGCTGGACGCCAGGCAAGATTTCCCGGTGTCTCGCTGCGTCCGAAGTCGCTCATCAAACGTTAACCACGAGCGACGGTATCGGCCTTTGAACGGGTCCGCGCCGCGCTCGGAGAACGCCGGACCGGGCCTGCGGAACCTTCGCTTAATAAAGCGGCTGTTACACGAGGTCTCCGGTTCGCGTTGAGAAGGGAGTCACCGGAATGCGTTTCTTTGGTTTTGCTCGCGGCTTCCGGTTCGCCGCTCTGTTTGGGTTCGCATTGGCGCTCGCCGCCTGCGCCAACACGCCTGATCCCAATGCCGCAGGTGCGGGCGGGGCAGGTGGGCCTCCCGGTTCGCCGCAGGAATTCGTCGTGGCGGTGGGTGATCGCGTGTTCTTCGACACCGACCAGACCGACCTTTCGCCCCAGGCCCGCGCGACGCTCGATCGCCAGGCCCAGTGGCTGCAGCAGTACAGTCGCTACAGCTTCATCATCGAGGGTCATGCGGACGAGCGCGGCACCCGCGAGTACAATATCGCCCTTGGCGCCCGTCGCGCCCAGAACGTGCGCGACTATCTCGCCTCGCGCGGCATCGATCCGGCGCGGATGCGGACCATCTCCTACGGCAAGGAACGGCCGGTGGCGGTTTGCAACGACATTTCCTGCTGGTCGCAGAACCGCCGCGCGGTGACGGTGCTGAATACCGGCGGCTCCTGATCCGTCATGCGACGCTGACGCCTCCCTTCGGTGGAGCCGGTGCCTTCGGGTGCCGGCTCTTTCGTTTAACAGTCCAGGATGCGAAACCCGCTCCGGTCCATTGTCCGGGGTCACACTTTGGTCGCGATCCCTCGGCAAAGCTGCATCAGATGCGGGGCTTTATCAGATGTCCCTGACTTCAACCTCTTTCGCGATTCGGACCATGATGCGCCCGCTTTCCGGTGTCCGAGTACTTCTGTTCGTTGCCTCGATGGGCCTGGCGGCGGGTGGCGCGCAGGCGCAGAACAACCCCTTCGGCGATCTTTTCAAGCCGCCCGGCGCGGTGCAGAGCGAGCAGGCTGCCGCGAACGCACAGTCCGAAAGCGTGCTGCGCATCGACCGGCTGGAAAACCAGCTGCGCACGATGACAGGCCAGATCGAGGAACTGCAATTCCGCAACCAGCAGCTCGAGCAGCAGGTGCGCAAGTTCCAGGAAGATATCGAATATCGCCTGTCCGATGGCAAAGGGCCGAAGCCGGGCGCCGCGGGCCCGGTCCCGGCCCGTCCGGCGGCGGCGCCGATTGGCGCCCCGGCGGTGATCGCCCCGGGGGCGGCGTCTCCCGGCAAGCGTTCCGATGCCTTCGATCCCAATGAGGATCCGGTCGCGCCCGGCGCGCCGCAGCCGCTGGGCTCGCCGGCGAGTGCATCGGCGGGCCTCTCGCGGCCGAATATCCCGCTGGACATCGGGCCTGCCGGCGCTCCGGCGGTCGCGCGCTCCGGTGCCGGCCCGTCCGGCCCGCAGACTGCGTCGCTCGCCCCCACGGGAAGCGCCCGCGAGATGTTCGACCTCGGTTATGGCCAGATCCAGCGCCAGGATTATGCGGCGGCGGAGCAGACCTTCCGCCAGTTCCTGCAGGTTTATCCCTCCGACCGGCTGACGCCGGACGCGGTCTATCTGCTGGGCGAAAGCCAGTTCCAGCGCCAGTCGTACAAGGACTCGGCCGAGCTGTTCCTGCAGGTGTCGACCAAATATCCCAACGCCACGCGCGCGCCCGAGGCGTTGCTGCGCCTGGGCCAGTCGCTCGCTGCGCTGAACGAGCGCGAAGCCGCCTGTGCCACGTTCGGTGAGATCGACCGCAAATATCCTCGCGCCGCCTCCTCGGTGCGCCAGGCGGTGGAACGCGAGCAGAAGCGTGCCGGCTGCTGAGGCTGCGCCAGTAGCGCCGCGCCCCATCGAAGACAGCGAACTCCCCGCCCTTTTTTCCCTCTTTGCCGGTCATTCCTCGGTCCTGATCGCCTGTTCGGGCGGGCCTGACTCCACCGCGTTGATGCTGCTGGCCGCGCGCTGGGCCGCTCTTTGCGCCGGTGCGCCAATGCTGCACGTCGCGACCGTCGATCACGGTTTGCGTCCCGAGGCGGCACAGGAGGCGCAGGGGGTGGCTGGGCACGCGCGGGCCCTCGGCCTTCCCCACGCCATCCTCTCCTGGCACGGGCCGCACCCGAAGAGCGGTATCCAGGAAGCGGCGCGCGATGCGCGCTACGCCCTCCTGGCTGCCCGGGCGCGCGAGATCGGTGGTACGGCCATTGTTACCGCCCACACGCAGGACGATCAGGCCGAAACGATCGTGATGCGCCTGGCCCGCGGCTCCGGGCTTGCCGGACTTGCCGGCATGGCGCCGCGCAGCCGTCGCCATGGGCTCGCCGTGCTTCGGCCTTTTCTCACCGTTCCCAAGGCCCGGCTGGTGGCGACGCTTGAGGCGGGCGGCATCGGATTCGTGCGCGATCCCTCCAATTCGGACGCAAAATTCACCCGCGTGCGCCTGCGCGCGCTGATGCCGGTGCTCGCGGGCGAGGGACTTGACGCCGAGGGATTGGCGCGCCTTGCCAGACGTCTCGCCCGGGCCGAGGCGGCGCTGGAGCAGGCGGCGGACGCCGCCTTCGCCGTACTTGCGCCGCCCGGCGCTCCGCGCGCGCCGGTCCGCGTCGCGCGGGCCACCTTTTTCGCCTTACCGGAGGAAATCGCCCTGCGGGTGCTGCACCGCGCGATCGATGTGGTGGGCGACGAAGGGCCGGTGGAACTGGCAAAGCTGGAGCGTCTGCTCGGCCGCCTGCTCGGCGCGGAGGCCGAAGGGCACAGCATTTGCGGGACCTTGGCGGGGGCCCGCGTCCATTTGGCCGGGGGGCACTTGGAAGTGGCGCGCGCCTTGCCGCGCCGTCCCCGCAAGCCGGGCAATAGCGCATAATTGAGTCTTCCGGCCGCTGTTCTCCTTGGCAAGACAGAGGGCGCGACCTATTTTAGCTTCGGACGCAAGGTGAGCGATGACGCAGAATGGCCATTCCGGGAGATCGGGCGCCTGATGCGGGAGCGCCGTCGCTGCGCTCCCCGTGAGGAATTTATGAACGCCAATCTACGCAATTTCGCCCTTTGGGTGATCATCGTTCTGCTGCTTCTGGCTTTGTTCTCGCTCTTCCAGAGCCCCGGACAGCGCACCAGCGCGAACGACATCTCCTTCTCGCAGCTTTTGTCCGACGTGGATCAGGGCCGGGTGCGCGACGTCGTGATCGAGGGGCCGACCATCACCGGCTCGTTCACCGATGGCCGCGCCTTCCAGACCTATGCCCCCAACGATCCGACCCTGGTGCAGCGGCTGTACGGCAAGGGCGTTGCCATCACGGCGCGGCCGATCACGGACAATGTGCCCTGGTTCGTCAGCCTGCTGGTGTCCTGGCTGCCCTTCATCGCCTTGATCGGCGTGTGGATCTTCCTTTCGCGCCAGATGCAGGGCGCGGGCGGCAAGGCCATGGGCTTCGGCAAGAGCCGCGCCAAGCTGCTCACCGAAGCGCACGGCCGCGTCACCTTCGAGGACGTGGCGGGCATCGACGAGGCCAAGAGCGAACTGACCGAGATCGTGGAATTCCTGCGTGACCCGCAGAAGTTCCAGCGCCTCGGTGGCCGCATCCCGCGCGGCGTGCTGCTGGTCGGCCCGCCCGGCACCGGCAAGACGCTGCTCGCCCGCTCCATCGCGGGTGAGGCGAACGTGCCGTTCTTCACCATCTCTGGCTCGGACTTCGTGGAAATGTTCGTGGGCGTCGGCGCGAGCCGCGTGCGCGACATGTTCGAGCAGGCCAAGAAAAACGCGCCCTGCATCATCTTCATCGACGAAATCGATGCGGTGGGTCGTCATCGCGGCGCCGGTCTCGGCGGCGGCAATGACGAGCGCGAGCAGACCCTCAACCAGTTGCTGGTGGAGATGGACGGCTTCGAGGCGAACGAGGGAATCATCCTGATTGCCGCCACCAACCGCCCGGACGTGCTCGACCCGGCCCTGCTGCGTCCCGGCCGCTTCGACCGTCAGGTCGTGGTGCCGAACCCGGACGTGGTCGGCCGCGAGCAGATCCTGAAGGTGCATGCCCGCAAGATCCCGATCGCCCCGGACGTCAATCTGAAGGTGATCGCCCGCGGCACCCCCGGCTTCTCGGGCGCCGACCTTGCGAACCTGTGCAACGAAGCGGCCCTCATGGCGGCCCGCCGCAACAAGCGCATGGTCACCATGAGCGAGTTCGAGGACGCCAAGGACAAGGTGATGATGGGGGCGGAGCGCCGCTCGCTGGTCATGACCGAGGAAGAGAAGATGCTGACCGCCTATCACGAGGGCGGTCACGCCATCGTGGCGCTCAAGGTTCCGGCGACGGACCCGGTGCACAAGGCGACCATCATTCCCCGCGGTCGCGCCCTCGGCATGGTCATGCAGCTGCCGGAGCGCGACAAGCTCTCCATGTCCTATGAGCAGATGACCTCGCGGCTCGCCATCATGATGGGCGGACGCGTGGCGGAAGAGCTGATCTTCGGCCACGACAAGGTCACCTCGGGCGCGGCCTCCGACATCGAGCAGGCGACTCGCCTCGCCAAGATGATGGTGACCCGCTGGGGCTTCTCCGACCTGCTCGGCCAAGTGGCCTATGGCGAGAACCAGGACGAGGTGTTCCTGGGCATGTCCATGCAGCGGCACCAGAATATTTCCGAGGCGACGGCCCAAACCATCGACAAGGAAGTGCGCCGCCTGGTGGACGAGGGATATCAGGAAGCAACCCGCATCCTCACGGAAAATCGCGAAGGCCTGGAAGCCTTGGCGCGCGGGCTGTTGGAATATGAGACGCTCTCCGGCGATGAGATCATCGACCTGCTCGGCGGCAAGCCGCCGGTGCGCGATACGGTGATCGAGCCCGCCAATCCCCGTGGGTCGGTGGTGCCGACCGCCGGCAAGAACCGGCCCCGCCCCGAAGGTCCGGCCGGCAGCATCGAGCCGCAGCCCCAGGCCTGAGGTGGGCGGCTCCGGGGATGATCGAGTGTTTGGCGACGAGAGTGCCCGCTTTGGCGGGCATTTTCATTTCAGGGACCCTGTGTGCTTACAGGAACCCGTTGCTTCCAGGGTGCCGGCCGTGCGGGCCCGCTTGCGGGCGGGGCGGGGAAGCGAGGGCGGCTCCGGAAAGACGGTCTGTTTTCATCGCATTGAATCGCACGCGACTTATTGGGAGGCCAGCTTGCTCAAAAGGGGCAACGGCTTCGACCCACCACGCGAGTCCTGAGGGGTTCAGGGGCTTAGCCGCCCGCCGCGGCCGGAGCTTGCACGCAATTCATCGGACAATTGCGTGAGATGAGATTGCGACAGCGCACTGCCGCGCAATCCCTGCCGTAGCAGATCTCTTCGGATTGTGTCGGCTTTTGGACGCTATCCCGTCGTTTTTCTTGCGGTGCAAGAAAGGCTGGGTATTGTCAGGACTGCAACCGACGTTATGCCCGATACTGCAAGCTTCCGGGTCTGTTGCGAAGCGGTAAGTGCGATATAAGCGTGTATGCTGGTAGACCTCCAGCGAGAATAAAGATGAGATTCGTCGCCGTTAAACGGTATCGGGATCTGTGTGCGGCGCTGATCTTGGTGCTTTCAGGAATTGCAAAGCCGGCTCGTAGAAAAGCGGGCCGCCGGGGGCAGACGTGCTGATGGAATCGGAAAGGGGCCTCGTTTCGGAAGTGGCTACGCTACGCGCGGCTCTGGAAGCGGAGCGTGCGCGCCATGCACAGACCGTGACCGAAAAATCGCAACTCGAGCAGGTGCACGAGGTGCAGATCGAGGACTATGGGCGCCTTCTGGATGTCGCACAGAATGATCTGCTCCTTGAGCGCGGACGGTTGAAGGCGCTGCTCGACCGAGAGATCGCACGCGCCGAGGAGCGGGTGCGTCAGCACGAGGGGGAAATCGGCACGCTCAGCCAGCGGCTCGATGCCGCCTATCTGCGCGTCGAGGTGGAGCGCAACCGCCGTCATAACCTTGCAAAATTGTTCCGGAGCCGGCCGGTGGCGGCGCGCCGAGGCGCGCGCGGCCTGCTCGGGCGCATGATGCGCCGTTTCGGCGCCGGAGACCTGGAAGTCAATTGTCGCCTGCTGATGGATTCCGGTCTGTTCGACCGGGACTTCTATACCAATCAATACCCTCTGGCGGATTCGCTGCAGGTCGAGCCGGTGGTCGATTATCTCCTGCGCGGCGGCTTCGAAGGCTGCCGGCCGAATCCAGTCTTCGATTCGGAGTTTTACTTCGCCACCTATCCCGACGTGCGCAACGCCGGCATGAATCCGCTCTGGCATTATGTTCTCTATGGGGAAGCGGAAGGCGGGATCCCCAGCGCCTCGTTCAGCCCGCTCGCCTATCGCGAAGAACATCCGGACCTGGCGCCCTGGCAGTCGCCGCTCGCCGATTATCTCGCGAAAAATGCGCCCGACCGGCCGAAGCGTTCGGGCGTCAAGCGGTTTCCCGGTTGGATCTGGTCGGTCTGGATGGGCTGGCTGCAGGCTTATCGCTACGCGCGCCTCGCCAAGACCGCCATTCCCGCGGCACGCGCGGGCTTGGCCGCGCTTGATGGGCGTTATCTCGCCTTCCAGCCGGATCTCCACCGGGCCGGTAATGAGACGCGGCCGGCGGCACGCACCGGCACCTACGAATGGCGCGGCCAGCCGGCCTACACCTATATCGCGCCGCGGTGCCCGACCGATATCGAGGCGCGGATCGCCGCATTTCGTTCCCGGCCGCGCTTTTCCATCGTCGTGCCGCTCTATAACACGCCGGCAAACGTGCTTCGGCGCATGGTCGCCTCGGTGGAAGCCCAATGGTATCCCCATTGGGAACTGATCCTGGTGGACGACCGAAGCCCCCGCGAGGAAGTGCGGCAGACACTCGCCGTTCTCAAGGATCCGCGCTTCGTCATTCGCTCGCTCGAGGAAAACCGGGGCATTTCCGGCGCCACGAACGAGGCCATCGGCATGGCCGGCGGCGAGTTCCTCGTCTTTCTCGACCATGACGACGAGCTGACCGAGGACTGCCTCTATGAGCTGGCCGCCTGCATCGACCGCGAGGACCCGGATTTCATCTATAGCGACGAGGACAAGATCGCTACCGATGGCAGCTTCGTCGAGCCGTTCTTCAAGCCGGACTGGTCGCCCGATACACTGATGAGCCTCATGTACACCTGCCATGTCTCCTGCGTCCGACGCAGCCTGGCACAGAAGGTGGGGCCGTTGCGCTCCGAATATGACGGCTCGCAAGACTGGGACTTCGTGCTGCGCGTCACCGAGGCCACCCACAAGATCGCTCACGTCCAGAAGGTTCTGTATCACTGGCGGATCATTCCGGGTTCAGCCGCCGCCGAGTTCAACGCCAAGCCCGAGGCCTTGTCTGCGGCGGTGCGGCTGCGCCTCGACGCTATGGCACGCCGGGGCGTGCAGGGCGCCTGCGAGCCTGTCGAGGGTCTGCCAGCCTATATGCGGGTGCGCTACGACGTGGTCGGCACTCCTCGCGTCTCCATCATCATTCCCTCGAAGAATAATTGGTCGGTGCTGCGGCAGTGCCTTCGCTCCATCCAGGAGAAGAGCAGCTACAAGAACGTGGAGATCGTAGTCGTCGACAACGGATCGAGCGATGCCGACGCGCTGGCCTATCTCTCCGAGTTGGAGCAGGAGAGCGGCGTGCGGGTGGTGCGTCACGACTTTCCGTTCAATTTCTCCGAACTGTGCAATGTCGGGGCGCGGGCCGCGTCCGGCGAGATCCTGCTGTTCCTGAACGACGATACGGAAGTCATCGTGGCCGATTGGCTGGATCGCATGATCGGCTACGCCCAGCAGTCCCACATCGGCGCCGTCGGCGCCAAGCTGCTCTATCCCAAGTCACAGCGGGTGCAGCATGCCGGCGTGGTCTATATCGCGGACGGTCCGAGCCACGCCTTTCTCGGCGCGAACGCGAAGGACCCCTGCTATTACGCGCGCAACATGCTGGATGCGAACTGGCTTGCGGTCACCGGCGCCTGCCTGATGGTGGAGCGCGGCAAGTACGAGGCGGTCGGCGGTTTCGACGAGGCCTTTCCCGTCGCCTATAACGATGTGGATCTGTGCTTCCGCCTGGTGGAAGCCGGCCTGTTCAACGTGGTGTGTCCCGCAGCGGAATTGCTCCATTACGAATCCATGAGCCGGGGCATCGACCACATGAATGCGGAAAAAATGGCGCGCCTGCGCGCCGACAAGAGGCGGCTTGATGCGGCGCATCCGCAATTCTTCATGCGGGACCCCTTCTTCTCCCCTAACTTGCATCCGAACGACTTGACGTTCCGCGTTCCGTGCTGAGCCGAGATGCGGAAAGCCTGGAATATGCGTCCGGTGACATATGTTTGTGCTCGATCCCGCCGCACCATGCCGATGCGACCGGTCCGTCAGGGGATGCGGCCTTGTCCGGCGATGCCGAGGGGACGGGTGAAGGGGGTCAGGTGTTGGCAATGAGCGCGGCTTGGGAGGCAACTGAAATCGTCTTGTTCGACGTGAGCGAGACCTTGTTCATCCGCCCGTTGGTGGAGCCTGAGCATCTGTTCGACCTTGTCGGCGCCACTGTTGGCATTGCCGAATTCAGGGCGCGCCGGCTCGCTGCCGAGGCGCTTGCCCGTCGCCAGGTGGCAGAAGGTGGCGACCAGCCGGTAACCTTGGACCGCATCTACGAGCGCCTGGAGGCGACGCCCGCCCAACGCGACCTTGCCAAGCGAACGGAATATCGATTCGAGCTGGCGCTGTGGCGTCCTGATCTGGAGCCGGCGCAGTCGTTTCGCGAGATGGCCGCCGCCGGCCGCGCGGTGCTGACCGGCAGGACGCATCTTCCCGCTGCCTTTTTCGAGGAATTGCTGGTGCTGCACGGCCTGCCCGTCGCACCGGTGTTCTTCTACGGTGATGAGCATGCGGCGCCCTTGTCGCAGCTTATCGCGGACGATCTCAATGTACCGCCCCACCGGATCCTGCCTTTTTCGAAGGCGGAGACGGCACAGGAGGTGCCTTTGGCCGATCCCGCCGCGCAGAAGGCGGAGGGCATCGCGTCCCTTGCCTTCGGCTTGCGGCGTTTTGCCGAAGCCTTGCCGCAGGAGTCCTGCGAGGCGCTGGGCTTCCGCATCGTCGGGCCGGCTCTGGCCGGTTTCACCCATTGGCTGAGCGAACAGGCACGGCGCGACCGGATCGACCTGCTGCTGTTCTGCCCGGGACCGGGCACAGCGCTTGAACAGATCGCCGCCGCTCCACACGCGCCGCTGCTGCCGCGCCATGCCTATTTCGCTGTGGGCGCCACCGCCATCATGCTGGCGGGAACCCACGACCGTAATTTCGATGCCCGCGTCGACCTGATGGTCGCCGGGGCACACGGCCTGCGCACGTTCGAGCTGCTGGAGCGCTTCGGCATTCCCGTGCCTGCCGCCTTCATGATGGCCGACCTCGGCCTTGGCGACGAGGTGGTGATCGATCCCTCAACCGAGCCGCTGCTGCGCCGCTTCCTTGGTGCGTATCGCTGGGAAATCTTGAAAATTGCGCGCCGTAATCGCCGCGGCCTGTTTCGGGATCTCCTGGCTCTCGGCCTCGGCCCGCAGATGCGGGTCGGGCTGGTCGATCTCGGCTGGGAGGGTCATCTGGTGGAATCCATGACCCTTGCGCTGGAGCATATTTTCGAGGTGGAGATCCACGGCTATTCCCTGTGCCTGCTGGACACGCCGGAGAGCCGCCGCCGCCAGGGCCGCTTCAACCTGAAGGGCATGCTTTCACGGGCGACGCTGCCAGCGGACACCCTTGGGGCTATCGGCGCCAACCGCGCGGCGATCGAGCTTCTGTTCACGGCCCCCCACCGCGAGGTCATCGGCCTTGAGGATTTGCCGGGTGCGATCGTGCGGATCGAGGGTCCCCTTGGTCCGTCGAGCCGGCGTCTCGCGGCGGTATCGTCAGAGGTGACGCGGGGCGCGGTGGCGTTCGCCACCTTGTTCAACGCCTTCTGCGACCGGGCCGGTTTCGAACCAAATCCCATCGAGGCGAGCCGGCCGTTCCTGGTGGTTGCCGCCGACGATGGCGTGGCCGGGCCGGTCGCCTCCGCCTTGGAGCAACCGGACGCCTGAGTTTTGCCGTGCGCCGGGTTGAAATGAAGGAAGCCGCCCTGGATCAGGGCGGCTTCCTTGTTAGGTGGCTCCCTCTGGTCGCATCAGGAGGCGTGCGAGGGCGCCGGCGGGGGCGCGGCGCCGTGCTCTTCGGCGCCGTGGCCGCCGGATGGGGCGTTGAGGTCCGCCAGCACCTCGCCGTGTTGGACCAGCGGACGGTTGCCGGCCAGCTTGCGTAGCAGCACGTAGAACACCGGCGTGAGGAAGATGCCGAACACGGTCACCCCGATCATGCCGGCGAACACCGCGACCCCCATGGCATGGCGCATCTCCGCGCCGGCACCGGTGGAGGTGACCAGGGGCACCACGCCCATGATGAAGGCGAGCGAGGTCATGAGGATCGGTCGCAGCCGCAGCCGGCTCGCTTCGATGGCGGCCTCGATCGGCTTTCGCCCCTGGAACTCCAGTTCGCGGGCGAATTCCACGATCAGGATCGCATTCTTCGCCGATAGCCCCACGAGCACGATCAGCCCGATCTGGGTGAACACATTGTTGTCCCCGGCGCTGAACCACACCCCGGCCATGGCTGCGAGCAGGCCCATGGGCACGATCATGATGATCGCCAGCGGCAAGGTGAGGCTCTCGTATTGGGCGGCGAGCACCAGGAACACCAGGAAGATCGAGAGCGGGAACACCCAGACCGCCGAATTACCGGCCAGAATGTCCTGATAGGTCAATTCGGTCCATTCGAAGCCGAAGCCCTTGGGCAGGGTTTCGGCCGCGACCCGCTCAATGGCCGCCTGCGCCTCGCCGGAGGAGAAGCCGGGTGCCGGCCCGCCGTTCACATCCGCCGAGAGGAAGCCGTTATAGCGCATGGCCCGTTCCGGCCCGGCCGCCGAGCGCACCTTCAGCAAAGCGGAAAGCGGCACCATTTCGCCGGTCTTCGAGCGCACCTTGAGCTGGCCCACATCCTCCGGGCGGGCGCGGAACGGCGCGTCAGCCTGGACGCGCACCGTGTAGGTGCGGCCGAACTTGTTGAAATCGTTCACATAGGACGAGCCCAGATAGATCTGCATGGTGTTGAACACGTCCGTCACCGCGACGCCGAGCTGGCGCGCCTTGGTGCGGTCGATGTCGGCGAACAATTGGGGCACGTTCACCTGGTAGGAGGAGAATAGGCCCACCAGCTCGGGCTGCTGCATGGCCTTGGCCATAAACGCCTTGGTGGCTTCATCCAGCGCCTCGTAGCCGAAGCCGGCGCGATCCTCCAATTGCAGCTTGAAGCCACCGATGGTGCCGAGCCCCTGCACCGGGGGCGGCGGGAACATGGCGATGATGGCTTCGCTGATGGAGGAGAACTTCTGGTTCAGCTGCATGGCGATGGCGCCCCCGTTCAGCTCCGGCGTCTTGCGCTCCTCGAATGCCTTGAGGCCGACGAAGACGATGCCGGAATTGGAGCTATTGGTGAATCCGTTGATCGACAGGCCGGGGAAGGCGATGGCAGATTCCACGCCCGGTTGCTGGAGCGCGATGTCACTCATGCGGCGGATGACCTCTTCCGTGCGGTCGAGGGTGGCGCCATCCGGCAATTGGGCGAAGCCGACCAGATATTGCTTGTCCTGCGCCGGCACGAAGCCGCCCGGCACCGCGCGAAACAGCACCACGGTGAGCGCCACCAGCACCAGATAAAGCCCGACCATGATGCCCTTGCGGGAGATCGCGCCTTTCACGCCATTCCCGTAGGCCCGCGAGCCCCGGGAGAACATCGTGTTGAACCCGCGGAACAGCCAGCCGAGCGAGCGGTCCATGATACGGGTCAGGCGATCCTTGGGCGCATCGTGGCCGCGCAGGAGGAGGGCGGCGAGGGCCGGTGACAAAGTGAGCGAGTTGATCGCCGAAATTACCGTTGAAATAGCGATGGTTAGGGCGAACTGCTTGTAGAACTGGCCCGACAGGCCGGTGATGAAGGCGAGCGGCACGAACACCGCGATCAGCACCAAAGCGATGGCGATGATCGGCCCCGAGACTTCCTTCATGGCGCGATAGGTGGCTTCGCGCGGGGCGAGGCCCTGCTCGATGTTGCGCTCCACATTCTCCACCACGACGATGGCGTCATCGACCACGATGCCGATCGCGAGCACTAGGCCGAACAAGGTCAAGGCATTGATGGAGAAGCCGAGAACATACATCACGCCGAATGTGCCGACGATCGAGACCGGCACCGCCAGGAGCGGGATGATGGAGGCGCGCCAAGTCTGGAGGAACAGGATCACCACAAGAACCACCAGCAGCACCGCTTCCAGCAAGGTATGGATCACCGCGTCGATGGAGGCGCGGACAAATTGAGTGGTGTCGTAGACGATGGAATAGTCCACGCCATCCGGCATGTTCTCCTTGATTTCCGCCATGACGCGACGAACTTCATCGGCGATGCGTATGGCGTTCGAGCCTGGGGCCTGGAACACCGGCACGGCGACGGCGGACTTGTTGTTCAGCAGCGAGCGCAGGGCGTAATCGGCGGCGCCGAGTTCGATGCGGGCGATGTCGCGCAGGCGGACCACTTCGCCGTTGTCGCCGCTCTTCACGACGATGTCGCCGAACTCCTCTTCCGTTTGCAAGCGGCCCTGAGCATTCACCGAGAGTTGCAGGTCGAGCCCATCAAGGCCGGGCGAGGCGCCCACGGTTCCGGCGGCGGCCTGCACGTTCTGGGCCTGGATCTCCGCCACCACGTCGCTGGCGGAGAGGCCGTGCTCGGCCACCTTCTGCGGATCCAGCCAGACCCGCATGGAATAATCGCCCGAGCCGAACAATTGCACGTCGCCGACGCCGGCGATCCGGGCGAGGCGGTCCTTCACGTTCAGCACCGCATAATTGCGCAGATACGTCATGTCGTACCGGCCATTGGGCGAGAGCAGATGCACCACCAGCATCAGATCGGGCGAACTCTTGATGGTGGTGATGCCCAGGCGCCGCACGTCTTCCGGCAGGCGCGGTTCGGCCTGGGAGACGCGGTTCTGCACCAATTGCTGGGCCTTGTCGGGATCGGTGCCGAGCTTGAAGGTGACGGTCAGCGTCATCAGGCCATCGGTGGTGGTCTGGCTGCTCATGTAGAGCATGCCTTCCACGCCGTTGATCTGTTCTTCGATGGGGGTCGAGACGGTCTCCGCGATCACCTTGGGATTGGCGCCGGGATAATTGGCGCGCACCACGATCTGGGGCGGCACCACCTCGGGATATTCGGAAATCGGCATCACCCGCAACGCCAGCAAACCGCCGAGGAAGATCAGGACCGAGAGCACGCCCGCGAAAATCGGGCGGTCGATGAAGAATTTCGAGAGGTTCATGACATCCTCCCCAGCAGGGGCATAAGAGGTCGCGCCCCGCGGGCGGGCGGCCCGGGAGCGGAGATAAAGCGGCGGGGTTCGAAGGCGGCCCGCCCTCAGAGGCGGGCCGGAGCCATCAGCGTTGGGCGACGTCGCCGGCGGCGGCGGCCTGGGCTGTCTTCGAGGTTTCCATGGGCACGGTCTGCGGCGCCACCAGCGCGCCGGGGCGGATGCGCTGGAGGCCGTTCACCACGACGCGCTCGCCGGCCGAGAGGCCGCTGGTGACGATGCGCAGGCCGCCGACCGGTTCGCCGAGGGTGATTTCGCGGTAATTGGCCTTGCCCTCGCCATCCACCACCAGAACGAATTTCTTGTTCTGGTCGGTGCCGACCGCACGCTCGCTCACCAGGAGAGCATCGGCATTGGTGGTGCGACCCATGCGCAGGCGGGCGAACTGGCCCGGGATGAGCCGGCCGTCGGCATTGTCGAACACCGCACGCACGCGAACGGTGCCAGTTTTCGCGTCCACCTGATTGTCGATCAATTGCATATGGCCGCGGATCGGCGTGCCATTGCTGGTCACGGTGAGCATTTCCACCGGGATGCGCTCAAGCGGCAGCTTGTCGCTGCCGTTTTCCGGCGCGAGGCCGGCAAGTGCCCGCAGCACCACCTCTTCATCGGCGTGGAAGCTGGCATAGATGGGGTCGGTGGACACCAGCGTGGTCAGGACGATGGCGCCGGGACCGGCGGAAATCAGATTGCCGGGCGTGACCTCCAGCTTGCCGACCCGGCCGGAGACCGGGGCGCGAATCTCGGTGTAGCTGAGGTTCAGCTCGGCGGTCTGCAGGCTCGCCTGGGCGGCGCGCAGATTGGCCTGGGCCTCGCGATGGGCATTCAGCCGCTCGTCCAGGTCGCGCTGGGCGACCGTGCGGGATTCGAACAGGCGCTGGCCGCGCTCCAGGTCCGCCTTGGTGAGGGCAACCCGCGCTTCCGCGGCGGTGACCTGGGCCTGGGCGCGGTCCACCTCGGCCTGATAGGGCGCGGGGTCGATGGAGATCAGCAGCGCACCTTCCTTCACCAGTGCACCTTCACGGAAGTGCACGGCCTGGATGGCGCCGGCCACCCGCGAGCGCAGCTCGACGCGGTCGATGGCCTCAAGCCGGCCGGAAAATTCGTCCCATACCGGAGCGTTGCGGGATTCGATGACGGCGACGGAGACCGGCACGCCCGCCGGGGCCTTGGCCGGGTCGCTCGCCTGCGCGGCATCGATCGACAGGGTATAGGGAATGACAAGGCCGGTCGCGATAGCCGTCGCTGCGAGGCCGGCGAAGAGGATGCGGCGCTTGGTGAGGATCTGGTTCATGGCAATGGTCCTGGATCAGATGAAAACGGGTGCGGGCAGGCCGGGGCGGATGGCGGCGCGTAGCTCCGCGAAGAAAGTGGCAAACAGGATGCGCAGCCGATCGGCCCATGCGGCTTGGCGCGCCTCGGCTTCGGAGAGCGAGGCGGGCCAGCCCGTCGGGGCGTCGAATACCTCCAGATGCACGCCCACCTGCGCCTGGCGCAGCTTCTCGGCGTAGCGAACACTCTCGTCCCGCATGGGATCGTCGGCGGCTGTCACCACCAGGGCCGGGGCAAGTCCGGCGAGGCGGGTGGCGGAGGCGGGAGCGGCGTAGGGATGGGCGGCCTTGTCGGCGGAGCCGAGATATTTCTGCCAGCCGTCGGCCCATTTGCAGCCCACCGGGCCAGCTTCCGCATCGCGGATGGAACAGGTGGCAAGGGCCGGGTCGAGCATCGGGGAAATGAGGATTTGCCCGGCCAGCGGCGGCGCCTTCTGGTCGCGCGCCATCAGGGCGACGCCAGCGGCGAGATTACCGCCCGCTTCTTCCCCGGCCACCAGCAGCAGCGCCCGCTTGCCGCTCCATTTGGCGCGCTGGCGGTGTACGGCTTCCAGGGCGGCGTAGGCGATCTCCAGCGGATAGGGAAATGGCTTCTCGCTGGCGAGGGGATAATCCACCGATACCACCGTGGCGCCGGCATGCGCTAGCAGGCCCGCCACATTGCGGCCGGCGTCCAGCGTTCCGGTGATGAACGTCCCGCCGTGAAGATGGAGCACCAGCGGCGCGGTGCGCGCGGCGCCGGGCCGGCGCAGGACGCGCACCGGCACGGCTTCGCCGCACGACATCACGATCTCATCTTCGCTCCAGGATAGGGACATGGCGGGCGCCTCGAATGACGGCAAATCCAACCGACCAGCCATCGGCGTTTTGCGATGCGTCATCGATATGCCTCCATTTCGCTTGAATAAAGATCGAATTTTGCACTACATTGTTCCTCTAGGTGAATAATAAGCGCTAAATCCCGCTAAGGAGCTGTTGATATGGATCAATTTGCTGCAATGCGGGCCTTCGTGAGCGTGGTCGAGGCCGGCACTTTCACCCGCGCCGCGGATCTGCTGCGGGTCCCCAAGCCGACCCTGACCAAGCAGATTCAGCAGCTCGAGGCGCATCTGCGGACGCGGCTGCTGAACCGGACGACACGGCGGGTGACCGTGACACCGGACGGCGCGGCCTATTACGAGCGGGCCGTGACGCTTCTGGCCGATCTCGATGAGCTGGACGGCTCGATGACCCAGCAGCAAGGCACCCCGCAGGGGCGGCTGCGGGTCGATATCAGCCCGAGCCTTGCTCTCCTGGTGCTCATTCCTTCATTGCCGGGGTTCCACGATCGCTATCCTGACATTCAAGTCGATCTCGGCGTCACCGACCGCCCCGTCGATCTGCTGGGCGAGAATGTGGACTGCGTGATCCGCGCCGGGGACATCACCGATCCCTCCCTGGTGGCACGCCGCATCGGCGAACTTGCAGTCGTCACCTGCGCCGCGCCGGCCTATCTCGCGCGGTACGGCACGCCGACCCATCCCAGCCAATTGGACACTGCGTTTCCCGTCGTGCGCTATTTTAGCGCCCGCACCGGGCGGTTCTTTCCGATGGAGTTCCTGCGCGAGGGCGAAACGCTGGAGATCGAAGGGCGCTATACCCTCTCCGTCAACGAGGGCAATTCCTACCTCGCTGCCGGCGTCGCCGGCCTCGGCATCATTCAGCCGCCGAGCTTTCTCGCCCATGCCGCGCTCGGACGCGGCGATCTGGTGCCGGTGCTCACGGGCTGGTGCACGGAGCTGTTCCCGCTGCACGTGGTCTATCCGCCTAATCGGCACCGGAGCGCGCGGCTGCGGGTGTTCGTGGACTGGGTGGCGGAGTTGTTTGCCGCCCACGATCTGATCCAGCGCCGCTCGACCTTGAAGTGAGCTTGAGAGCGTTTTCGAGCGAAGTGGAGACCGGCTCGCGTGAAGAAAACGTGCCGACACAATGAGAGTGAGCGTTTTACCGATTCCATGAATCGGGGAAACGCTCTAGGCGGGCGTGCGGATGACCCAGTGCTTGCGCATGGTTTCCAGCACCTCCCAGGTGCCGACGAAACCCGGCTCCAGCACGAAGGCGTCGCCCGGCCCGGCCACGATGCGCGTGCCGTCGTCTCCCTCCACCACGCAGAGGCCCGAAACCATGAGGCAATATTCCCATTCCTCGTAAGTCACGCGCCACTTGCCGGGTGTCGCCTCCCACTCGCCGGCACACAGGCGCTCGGCGGGGGCATCATAGGTGATCCACACGCGGGTCTGCGGCGTGCCGGAAACCAGCACATTGGCGGCGACCGGCGTTGCCTCGGCTGCTTCGGCGTCGCGCTTCAAGATATGCAGGCGCATGGCGCTTCCTCGCTTTAAATCCGCAGTACACAGGCGCCGCCGGTCAGGCCCGCCCCTGCGGCCGTGAGCGCCAGCACATCGCCCCGGCGGAAGGCGCGGGCGCGATGGGCGAGCGAGAGGGACAGCGGAATCGTGGCGGCGGAAGAATTGCCATAAAGGGCGATGCTGCGCACCACCTTCTCCGGTGCGATGCCGAGTTGGTGGGCCACCATATCCAGCATGCGGGCATTGGCCTGGTGCGGCGCGAGCCAATCCACCGCGCTTGTTTCCAGCTTCGCCGCATCCAGCGCGGCGCGGGCGGACTCGGTCATCATGCGCACCGCCTGAACGTAAAGCTCACGCCCGTCGCTGATGGTCATGCGGGTGTCCTCGAACGGCAGATCCGGCCCGAACGGCCGGCTGCTGCCGCCGCCGGGGATGGCGACGAGATCGTAGCCCGCGCCGTCGGAAGCGAGCGAGACGCCGAGGATGCCGGTATCCGGCTCGGTCGAGGGTGCCAGCACCAGGGCGCCCGCCGCATCGGCGAACAGGACCGAGCTTCCCCGCTCGGCGGGATTGATCCGGCGGCTGAGGATATTGGCCGCCACCACCAGGGCCGGCTTGCGATGCACGCGCACGAAGCCTTCCGCGAGCACCAGCGCATAGAGAAAGCCGGCGCACGCGCCCGCAAGATCCGCAGCGCCGGAGCGGGTAAGCCCCAGCCGATGCGCCAGCAGCGGCGCGGTCGGCGGCAGCAATTGGTCTGGCGTCGAGGTGGCCAGCAAGGTCAGGCCAATGTCTTCGCGCGGCAGGTCCGCCTCAACCAGCGCCATTTCGGCCGCGCCCTGGGCGAGGCCTGAGAGGGTATCGCCGGGCAATGCCCAGCGGCGGGCCTCGATGCCGGTGCGCCGGGAGATCCAGCCGGCCTCCAGCCCCAATTGCGCTTCCAGTTCCGCATTCAGCACTTCGCGCGCCGGCACGGCGTGGCCGAAGCCGACGACGCGGCTGGTGGAAAAGGCGCTCATGCCGCGTTCCCGAACTGGCTCGCCGCAGCATCAATGGCCTCATAGAGGGCATCAAGCTCGGCGGGCGTGATGCAATAAGGCGGCATCAGATAAAGCACATTGCCGAGCGGGCGCACCAGGAAGCCGCGATCCAGGAAGAAGGCGCGCAGCTTCGGCCCGACTTCAGCGAGATAGCCGCCGCGCGGCACCTTGAGGTTGAATGCCGTGATGGTGCCGCAGCGCCGGGGCTCTTCGAACCGCGGATCGCCCGCGAACCGCGCGATGCGCTCGTCTTGCAGCGCGCAGAGCGTGGCCACCCTCTCGCGCACCGGCTCGTCTTGCCACACCCGCACATTGGCGAGGCCGGCGGCGCAGGCGATGGGGTTGGCGGTATAGGAACTGGAATGAAAGAAGGTCTTGGTGCGGTCGGTGGAATAATGCGCCGCGAACACCTCTGCGGTGGCAAGGGTCGCGGCGAGCGGGATCGCCCCGCCGGTCAGGCCCTTGGAGGTGCACAATATGTCGGGGGAGATGCCGGCCTGCTCGCAGGCGAACAGGGTGCCGGTGCGGCCCCAGCCGGTCATCACCTCGTCGGCGATGAACAAGGTGCCGCTCTGCTCGGCGATCCGTTTCAGCTCCGCCAGCACCTGCGGCCCATACATGCGCATGCCGCCGGAGCCGAGGATTAGCGGCTCGACGATGATGGCGGCGGCCTTTCCGGTACGGGCGAAGTTTTCGAAGGCGTCGAGCGTCTCCTGTTCGCGGCCCGGAGCGGGGAAGGGGATGGTATCCACCTCGAACAGGAGCGGCTCATAGGCGGCGTTGAACACGCCGCGCGCGCCCACGCTCATGGTTCCGATGGTATCGCCGTGATAGCTGTCCTCCATCACCACGATGCGGCTGCGCGTGTCCCCGCGATTGCGGAAGGTGCCGAGCGCCATCTTCAGCGCCACTTCCACGGCAGTGGAGCCGGAATCCGAATAGAACACATGCTCCAGCCCGGCCGGGGCGAGCTTTACCAGTTCGCGCGCCAGCGCCTCGGCCGGCGCATGGGTGAAGCCGGCGAAGATGATCTGGTCCAGCTCCAGCGCCGCGGCGCGGATCGCCTCCATGATGGCGGGATGGCGATGGCCATGGGTGATGACCCACCAGGAGGAGATGGCATCGAGAATGTGCTTTCCCTCCGCCGTTTCCAGATAGGCGCCCTGCGTGCGCGCGATCAGCGGCGGCGTGGGTTCGGTCGCATGCTGGAAGAAGGGGTGCCAGATGGGGGAAGCGGTCATCAGGGGTGTCCCGCGCGCTCAGGCGCAAAATTCGCGATGTCGAACGCGGACGAGAAGGCGGCGGCGAGTGCATCGGGGGTCAAGGGATCAAGGCGCGGCAGGCGGCCGAGGATCTTCACGCCGGAGAAGGCGGCGATGGTCTCCTGGCTGTCCCGCATCTCTTCACCCACGAAGGCGATGCCCAGCAGCGGGATGCCGCGCTGCCTCAAGGCTTCCACTGACAGCAAGGTGTGGTTGATGGTGCCAAGCTCGGTGCGCGCGCACAGCACCACCGGAAAGCCCCAATGGGCGAATTGATCGATGGTCAGCAGTGCACGGGTCAGCGGCACCATGAGCCCGCCCGCGCCTTCGATCACCAGTGGGCCTTCGACAACGGGCGGCATCAGGGCGTTAGGATCAATGGCGACGCCGTCCAGCTCCGCCGCCAGATGGGGCGAGGCGGGGGTGTTCAGGCGATAGGCCTCGGGCAGGATGCGCTGGGCCGGCAGGCGGGCGAGCCGCCGCACCAGGTCGCTGTCGGTTTCCTCTTCTAGCCCCGATTGCACCGGCTTCCAATAATGCGCGCCGAGCGCGCCCGCGAGGGCGGCGGAAAAGACGGTTTTGCCGATACCGGTATCGGTGCCCGTCACGACCAGAGGAAGGCTCATGCCGCAACTTGCTCCAGCGCCTCGGCAATGGCGCCCATCAAGCCATCGATGATGGTCTCGTCGACATTCAGGGTAAGCGAAATGCGCAGCCGTGCCGTGCCTTCCGGCACCGTGGGCGGGCGGATGGCGCGGCAATCGAAGCCCGCCGCCCGCACATGCGCCGCCACCGCCGCCGCCCGTGCATTAGAGCCGAGAATGACCGGCACGATCTGCGAGCCGCTGGCCGGCCAGCCCATGGCGCCGAGCCGTTCGCCCGCACGCCCCACCAGAGCGGACAGGCGGGCGCGGCGGTCCGGCTCGTCTTTCAGAATGCGCAACCCCTCGCGCACGGCGGCCGCCATCAGGGGGGAGGGCGCGGTGGCATAGATGAAGGGGCGGGCGCGGTTGACCAAAAAGTCGATCAGCGTGGCGTGTCCCGCCACCAGGGCGCCCGAGGCGCCGAGCCCCTTGCCGCAGGTGTGCAAGGTGATGAGCGCCTCGCGCCCTTCCAGATGGGCCGCCCGTCCGTGCCCGTCGGGCCCGAACACGCCGGTGGCATGGGCCTCATCGGCGATCAGGAAGCCGTCGTGGCGCTCGGCGATGGCGATGAGGTCGTCCAGCGGGGCGGCGTCTCCATCCATGGAATAGATGGTCTCCACCACGATCCAGGGCGTGCCGCGTCCGCCGCGTTGACGCCAGGCGCGGATCCCATCCTCAGCCGCCTGGGCATCGTTATGGCGGAAGGCGATGACCTCGGCCTTGCCGCACTTCATTCCCTCATGGACGCTGGCGTGAATGAGCGCGTCATAGGCGACCAGATCGCCCCGCTGCGGCAAGGTGGAGAGCAAAGCCACGTTGGCGGAATAGCCGCCGCCGAAAAACAGCGCACGGCCCGCGCCGAAGAATTCGGCAGCCTCCGCCTCCAGCGCCTCATGCTCGGGATGATTACCGCGCAGCAAGCGCGAGCCGGCCGCACCCACGGGCACGCCGCGGGCGATCGCCGCCTCCACCGCCGCCGCGAGGCGGGGGGAAGCGGCAAGGCCGAGATAATCATTGGAGGCGAAATCGTGCCCGGCCCGGCCTTCCAAGGCCCGCCGCCGGCTCTTCGCCTTGAGGCCGGCGAGGGTGGTTTCGAACCGCGCGAGCCGTCCACTCATTGGGCGACGTCCGCCTCCTCGGGCGAAATCCCCAAGCGGCGGAACAGTGTGGCGTCGTGATCCTCGCCGGGATTGTCGGCTGTGAGCAGGCAGTCGCCCACGAAGATGGAATTGGCGCCGGCGAAGAAGCACATGGCCTGCAATTCGTCGCTCATCTCGGTGCGGCCGGCGGACAGGCGCACATGGGAGGTGGGCATGAGGATGCGGGCGAGCGCGATGGTGCGCACGAAATCGATGGGGTCCACGGGCGCCGCATTCTCCAGCTTGGAGCCGGGAATGGGGATCAGCATGTTGATCGGCACGCTCTCGGGCGGCACGTCCATGTTGGCGAGGGTCAAGAGCATGTCGATGCGGTCGTCCTTGGTCTCGCCAAGTCCGAGGATGCCGCCCGCGCACACCTTGATGCCCGCGTCCCGCACGTTGGAGAGAGTTTCCAGGCGGTCGGCGAAGGTGCGGGTGGTGATGATCTCTTTATAGAAGCGCTCGGACGTATCGATATTGTGGTTGTAATAATCGAGCCCGGCATCGGCGAGCTTCGCCGCCTGGGGCGGGGAGAGCATGCCCAGCGTCATGCAGGTTTCCATGCCGAGGGCTTTCACGCCCTCCACCATGGCGATCACCATGTCCATGTCGCGCTCTTTCGGGCTGCGCCAGGCGGCCCCCATGCAATAGCGCGTGGCGCCGCCTTCCTTGGCCTTGCGAGCCTCGGCCAGCACACGCTCCACTTCCATGAGCTTGGACGCCTTGAGGCCCGTGGGCGCGTGGGCGGATTGGCTGCAATAGCCGCAATCCTCGGGACAGCCGCCAGTCTTGATGGAGAGCAGCCGGCTCATTTGGACCTTATTGGGGTCGAAATGGCGGCGATGCACGCCTTGCGCTTCGAACAGAAGGTCGTTGAGGGGAAGGTTATAGAGCCGCTGCGCTTCCGCGCGAGACCAGCCATTGCCCACCTGGGCGGAATTGGTATCCGAAATCTTGCCCGCGCGGGGCTCCTGAGGAACGGCCATCGCCACTGACATCGTCTCGCCCTGTCATGAACTGTCACATCAGGGATTATACCCGATCCCCCGCACGACCAAGCCGAAAGAGGGTGGGGCGGGCGGCGCGCGGACATCCCGGCGCGCGCTCTCTTCCTTTAGGAGCGCCATATGGGGGAAGTAGGGGCGCCGCGGTGGGGCTGAGGGGCGGGAACAAAGGCCAGAACTGCGCGTTTTATCACCGAACGCAGGATGCTTTGCAGGCAGCCGGCGCGCTTGGGCGTCTCCGGCGTTGAAACCGTCCCCATGGTCTCTAATTGATTAACTTGTTGAATTTCCTATCA